>SXWG01000153.1 GCA_005789925.1 Actinomycetota bacterium
CGAAGATGTCGGTTATTACGCGCATCGACGGACGTGGTGGGTACACGTACGTTCCGCGTGCGATGTATTCCTTCAGAAGGTCGTTCTGGATGGTTCCACTGATCGCAGATGCGGGGACCCCTTGTTCTTCTGCGACCAATTCGTACATCAACAACAGAATCGCTGCCGTGGAGTTGATGGTCATCGACGTCGACACTTTGTCGAGCGGCAAATCCGCGAGCAACAAACGCATGTCGGCAAGCGAGTCGATGGCCACACCAACCTTTCCCACCTCGCCTTCGGCGCGCGGGTGGTCGCTGTCGTAACCCATCTGGGTCGGAAGGTCGAACGCACATGACAGACCGGTCTGACCAGCTTGCAGGAGGAACTTGAACCGCTCATTCGTCGACTCGGCGGTGCCGAAGCCGGCATATTGCCGCATGGTCCACAATTTCCCGCGATACATCGTGGGATACACACCTCGGGTGTACGGCGCCGTGCCCGGCGTGCCGAGCTTCTGTGCCGGATCCCAACCTGCGAGAGATTCGGCGGTGTACAACTCGGCGATAGGAATACCCGAGTCTGTGCGCTTGTCGTCAGCCATGACGCAAGGCTAAAGGAGATAGGTACTCGTTCCCCAATGGAACGGTCATCGTGCGGCTATGACAGCAATCTCCATCTTCCACGCAGGCTGCGCCAATGCGGGAACCGTGACCAACGTGCTCGCTGCGCGAACCTCACCCAACGCACTGTCACGCTCAGCCATCACGAGTCGGAGTCGTTCGGCCAGATCATCTGCGACCACGACGTACGTCGTGACGCTCACAATGTCGTCGACGGACAGTGACGCCTCTGCGAGTATCGCCGTGATGTTCTGCCACACCAAGCGTGCTTGTTCACAGATGTGCTCGGGTACCGAACCATCATGCCGAACCGGTACGACACCAGAAGTGAAGACCAGTTGGCGGGCACCTTCGACGTTGACCCCATGTGCATACTTCGCGGCAGGGGGCGCCATCGTCGAGGGCGCCAATTCAGTACGCGTGGTCAACGACTTGTCCTGCGAGGTCATGCGTTAACACTAGGTCTGGACACCCAGTAGCGTGACAGCCATGACCATCGCACCAGATGCACCAACACGATCCATCGACGGAGTCGAATTGACCAAGAAGGAAGTTGAGTGGACATTCCCACCGGTCTTCGACAACGTCGAAGATGAGCGTCTCCATCGCAAAGAGAAGCTCGCGGGTGCGCTGCGCATCTTCGGACGCCTCGGATTCGCCGAGGGCGTCGCCGGGCACATCACCGTGCGTGATCCCGAATTCCCGGATCTGTTCTGGGTGAACCCGCTCGGGCTGTCGTTTCGCCACATGACCGTCAGCGACCTCATCCTCGTCAATCATGAGGGTGACATCGTGTACGGCCGCCGCCCAGTGAACCGCGCGGCGTTCGTCATCCACTCAGCAATCCACGAGGCTCGCCCCGACGTCATCGCCGCGGCACACTCACATTCGGTGTACGGCAAGGCATGGTCCTCTCTCGGGCGGCCCCTCGACCCCATCACCCAAGATGCGTGTTACTTCTACGAAGACCACGTCGTCATCAGTGAACAAGGTGGAGCGGTGGTCTTCGATGTCGATGCCGGCAAGGAATTGGCGTCGAAATTCGTCGGTGCACGTGCCGCCATTCACCAGAGCCATGGTTTGTTCACCACGGGTCAGACCGTCGACGAAGCAGCGTTCCTCTTTATCTCCATGGAACGTACGTGTCAGGCTCAGATCCTCGCCGAGTCTGTTGGCACTCCGAAGATGATCCCGCACGAATTTGCGAAGTACACGCGAGAGAACGCCGGCAACTCAATCGTGTCGTGGCTGCATTTCCAGCCGCTGTGGCAAGAGATCTGCCGCACCGACCCAGACTTGTTCGACTGACGTTGGCGTCTGGCACACGGTCGGCCCGATTCGTCGAATCGGCGCCAGCCGAGATTTTCTTTCTCCTGTCTGCGGCGGCGCAGTACACGGGTGCTGTCGTCGCAGTGCGACTGTTCGACGATGCGTCTCCCCCGACAATCGCATTGTTCCGGGTGTTGTCAGCTGCAGGTCTTCTCATGTTGTTCTCGTTGCGCAGCAATCACGCGCCATGGACACGACATGACCTGTACGCAGCGGCAAGCTTCGGTGTCGCGACCGCGATGATGAACCTCACCTTTTACTTGGCCATCGACCGGCTTCCTCTCGGCAAGAGCGTCACCATCGAGTTCATCGGCCCCATCGCTGTTGCAGCACTGCGCACCAAAACGGCGCGAAACACTGTCGCCTTGTTGCTCGCCGCAGGCGGAGTCGTGGTGCTCGGGGGTGTCGAGATTGCAGATGAACCTCTTGGGCTCTTCTTCCTGCTAATCGCATCTGCGATGTGGGCTGGCTACATCGTTCTCGGGTCGCGCGTCGCACAGACCGACCGTGGAGTGAACGGACTCGGAGTCGGTCTGGTGTTCGGAGCGCTCGTCATTGCGCCATTCGGTGCCGGTGATGCGGGCACTGTTCTCACCACACCGTGGCTACTGGCCGCATGCGTTCTTGTCGGAGCATCATCAAGTGCAATCGGATATGGAATTGATCAAGCGGTCATGCGTCGCATTCCAATACGTCGCTTCTCGGTGATGTTGTCGTTGCTTCCGGTGACAGCAGCCGTGTTCGGTTTCGTGTTCCTCGACCAGACACCCACTCGCACCGACCTCTTCGGCATGATGCTCGTTCTCGTCGGTGTTGCAATTCAAGAGCGTGATGTCATCGATCGCCGCCCCGAGGTGGCCGAAACCCCCTAGCGTTGTCGGGGTGATGCGCCCTCCCCGCTCTGCAGCTGTTACGCGCATGTTGTGCGTCATTGCCGCCGTCCTGGGCCTGACAACTTCGAGCCTCGTCGTGTCCAGCCCCGACCGTGCCCGCGCAGCGACCTTGCCTCCACTTGCGGTCATCATTCGCGGTCACGGCTTCGGTCATGGCCGTGGCATGAGTCAGTACGGAGCCTTTGGTTGGGCGACGATCTACAACAAGACGTGGCAAGAAATCTTGAACTTCTATTACGGCGGAACGGGGAACACAATCTCGTCATTGTCAGATGCCGACAAGGTGCTGTTGCCGTCGAATCTTATGACTGTGCGACTGCAAGCCCTCGACAATGCTCAGACCGCTGTGCAGTCTGACAACGGATCTGCGCAGTGGGATGCAGACCCCGCACAGAAGAAGTACGCGTCGCTTCTCGCACGTGAGGTCGGTGACAACATCTATGACGTCTGGGGCTCGACCACCGCCACGTGTCCGTTGGCAAGCGGTGACCCTACGGGCTTCACGCTCATCGGAAACGACATACCCGGACCGATCACGTTTCGAGCGGCAAATTCAACTGCACCTGCGGCCGTTTCTCCCACGGACTTGCTCGGCGTGTGCGAACCACCAACCACGTCATACCCCAAAGGTCGAGTGCGTTATTACCGCGGCATCATCCGTGCAGTAAATGACACCGCCAAGTCGAATCGCACAGTCAACGCTGTCGAACTCGAGAGCTATGTACGGGGCGTCGTACCGCGTGAGTCGCTCGCCAGTTGGGGAGACAGCGCCAATCGAAACGGCATGAACGCACTCCGAGCACAGGCTGTCGCAGCACGAAGTTACGGCCTGTCTGAGGCTCGATACAGCTACGCGAAGACGTGTGACTCGATGAGTTGCCAGGTGTATGGCGGTGCCGCACTTCGAGACATTGGTGGCACGACGAAAGTGATCGAAGAGGCCAACACAGATCTTGCAGTCGCCGAGACCGCCGGTGTCATTTTGCGCACTGCACAGGGGTCGGTGCTGCGCAGTGAATACACCTCATCGAATGGTGGCCGCACGGCAGGAAGTCCGGTTCCTGCTCGCGTGGACGACGGCGACATCGCGGCCAATCCGACCCTGAAAGACTGGAGTCGGTCCCTGTCAGCAAAAAGACTGCAGGACAAGTACCCCACCATCGGCATCTTCACCGCCATCACCACCGACCATGACGGTGCCGGTGGTGACTTCGGGGGCTACGCGACCAAAGTGACGATCACGGGTACGGCCGGTGTCATCACCCGCACAGCTGGCGAGTTCGACAGCGACTGGGACCTCAACTCGCCATGGTTCGACACCACGCCGGTGTACGGTGCCGAGCCAACCGATCCGGTCGTCGGCTCGATCCTCTTCATCAGCGATTCGACAGGTTTGAGTATCGCGGCTGAATTCGCCGACCTCATCACCATCGCGTACCCAACCGTGAACTTTCAGGCATGCACCGGTCGCGGAATCATCGGCACGACGTGCACCGACGGAATTGCGGTCGTCAATGCATCTGAGACCCCGGCAATCGCCCTCATTGCCCTCGGCTACAACGACGATCCGGCAACGTATGACACCGAGATGCAGCAGCTGCTCTCAGCTCTTGTTGCTAAGGGCGTGCAACGCATCGTCTTCGTGAACATGTCGACGCGCTCAACAAACAGGTCGTACCAACGCAGTAATGACGTGTTGGCCTCAGTCGCGGCAGCGAACTCGAACGTGAGCATTCTTGACTGGAATGCCGCAAGCGCCGATGCGAGTAAGACGAGGTGGTTCGACTCGTCCAAGATTCATCTCACGACGACCGGCAAGACGGAATACGCGTGGTGGTTGCGTTCTCAACTCGATATCTTGCGACAACAAGGGCTGTTGCCAACGACCGCGGCTCCCGCAGCCTTGTTGCCGGGTCTACCGCTTGCCAAAGGGCACGCCGGCACGATGGTGAAGTCGCTACAGCGCACGCTGAATGCGACGCTAGGTCTCAAGAGGAAGAGAGCGCTCCGCATCGACGGCGTCTACGGTGCCGCAACGATTCGTGCTGTGCGAGCACTGCAAACAGGTCGCTCCTGGACGGTCACGGGTCAAGTGGACCGGGCGACATGGGAGCTTCTCGGCTTGGCGGTCGATCCGAAAGTGACGACATTGTCGACCGGGTCCGTGCATCCGTCTGTCCGCACCATTCACCAGTCACTCGCCAAAGTGCTGAAGGTAAGAGTCGCCACCACCAACACCTACTCGAAGTCGACTGCCACGTTGGTGCGAACATTTCAAAAGCGAGCACAGCTTCCTGTGACTGGGGTGGTCGATGGAACGACCTGGGCTGTGCTCACCGCCACTGCCGCGCGAACCTAAGCGCAGGAGCGCTCCTGCCACACCTACGGCGTCGCGCCGAAGCGCTCCTGCCATGCCCCATCGCTGACGAGGTGGGGGTACATCGCGCGGTAGCTCTTCTTCAGGCGTCGATAACTGCGCATCAACACCCACGCAGATCGGAACACTCGCTTTTGCAACTGCTTGAAGCGCTCACGATCACGACTGCAGATGTAGCCCTCGGGAAGTCGTGGGTGGCGATACAAGATGTCGTCGTGACGAATAGCCAATCCGACTGCTCTCACATCGATCTGCGCCACCCCCATGCGACGTGCTCGGAAGAACTTCGGAATCAGGCTTCCACCAAGCGTCGGTGCAGCCAACAAGAAACCTGCGAGTCGAATAATCTTTGGTCGCGGCGGCGAGAAACCGAGAGCGAGTTGTTCGGCAGTCAACGGAACAGCCTTTTCTTCACTCACCCGACGAAGATCGTCGTGCAAGGCCGCATGGTCAATCTTCATCCATTCGTCGGGACCCGCGAGGAATTGCTCCATGCCCCGCACCATGTACTCGCAGCTTGCGTATCGATGCGAGTAGAGATTGCGGAACCCGAAGCCCAGATAGCGCCACGCAAGATGCCACCACTTGTGTTCGTCGAACACGAGCGTGTCGATGAGCGCAAAGTTGCGCACTTCGTAGTACAGCGACGACGGATTGTTCTTGAGGGCAAAGTCCGCATGCCACACGACGATGCCGGGCAGAGTGACCGTGTGCCGGCCCGTGTGCATGAGTCCGTACGCCACATCGTCACCACGAACGAACACCGGCAGCGGATTTTCCTTTGCGAGATGCACAGGAAACACGGTGAACCACCAGGCGGTGTAGTCAAAAGGAATCTCTGGCGCATCGTGGATGACCTCGGACCGATCGCGCATATCGTCAAGACGCCCGACAGCTCGCAATGGATACACCGAGCGGAATTCATAATTGGCACCGGCTTCGAACTGCATCCACGGCTGCTCTTCGCTCATCATCGCGCCGTGCACGCACAAGTCTGCAGACCGTGCATACGACAACAGCGACACTGTGCGCACCACTGATTCAGGTTCGAGCAAGATGTCGTCATCCATGACGACGATGTGGCTCGCCCAACCGCCGTCGCGCAGCGTCATGATGCCTCGTGCAAAGCCCCCTGCCCCACCGAGGTTGGGGTTCGGAATCACAGTCACTGGTGCGTTCGGAGACAACTCGGGACGAAGGTTCTGTGCGTTGTCGACGACCACCACTTTCAAGCGACAGTTCAATTCGCTGACCGAGCGCTCGAGCTCGACGAGCCGGCTGATCGTCTTCAGCACGTATTCCTGACGATTGAACGTGGTGATCGCCACACCCAAGGTGACATCGCGCTGCGCGGGCATCGACGTTGTCCACTCGCCCCCGTTGACCTTCACATGGTCACCGATCGCGGTCATCGCGACGAACAACGTGCCGGCGCGCGACGTCTCGAGATCAGACACGGTGAGTACCGCCGTGCCGCCGTCGATCTCGACGGAGTCGACGATTTCCTCGTCAGCGCCCATGACCGCGACGAGGTTCACGCGTGCTCGCCCCTCGATGTTCACACGCGCCGACACATTCGCCAACGTCGTGAGACGACGCCACCGACCCGCAGGGAACAGACCGAAAGCCGTGTCGAACGTCGCCCGCTGACCAGCCAACAAAACCAATGCGGCGCCATCGTGCACATTCGACTCAGAACGCACGTAGAGCAACGGCTCGGGGAAATCACTCGGTGGAACGGTGATGTGAGCGAGGACGTTTCCCGACAACGTGGTCACCCGAGCGGATCCACGACGAAGGCCGGCATTGCATCGCCGCTCTTCACTGACGCGAGATACACGGAGGCCACATCAAGAGCCTCCTTGATGGTCACATCCATGTCGAGATAACGATATGTGCCGAGGCGTCCGAGGAAGGTGACACCGGCCAACGCCCGTGCCGCTTCGACGTAGCGAAGCAGCTGCTCTTTCTCCTTCACCAGCCTGATCGGGTAGTACGGGATGTCATCCTTCTCGCACAATCGACTGAACTCACGGAAGATCACACTTCCTTGATGCTGCTCCCACGGAGCAAAGTGCTTGTGCTCGGTGATGCGAGTGAACGGCACGTCGACGTCGCAATAGTTCATCACCGGACAGCCCTGATAGTCCCCGTGCACCGTCTCTTGTTCGAAGTCCAGGGTGCGATACCCGAGTGCACCATGTTGACCACCGAACCACTCGTCAATGGGACCCGACCAGAAGACGTGGTCGGCACCCTGTAGCTCGGATGGCGTCTTCACCGTTGCCAGAGACACCGAAATCAATGGATGATCAAGTATCGCTTCGACGATTGTCGTGTAGCCATTCGCCGGAATCGCCTGGTACGGGTGGTTGAAGTATGAGTCCTCATAATTGAAGCGCACAGGTAGACGCGCCAAGATTGATGCAGGAAGTTCTGTCGGTGACACTCCCCATTGCTTCTGGGTGTAGCCCTTGAAGAACGCTTCATACAGGTCACGGCCGACGAATTTCAAGGCTTGATCCTCGAAACTCACGGGCACACCGATACTCGCGTCGGCACGCGCAGCAATGAAAGCCTCGGCTTCTGCCGGAGACAACGTGGTCCCGAAGAATTGATTGATGGTGAGAAGGTTGACCGGCAGCGAATACACGCGGCCGGCACTGGTGGCCTTGACGCGATGGTTGTACGGCTTCATCTCGCCGAATCGGGTGATGTACTGCCACACGTGGTCCCACTGCGTGTGGAAGATGTGCGGCCCATACGCATGAACCATCACGCCATTGGCGTGTCGCTCTGTGTGCGCGTTACCAGCGACATGAGAGCGGCCATCGAACACGGTCGAGGAAATACCCGCTTCCGCCAATTGCCGGGCGACGACTGCACCGGAGAATCCGGCCCCGACGATGGCTACTGAGCCAGTCATCTGGCTCTTCCCCGCACCGTCTGCACGGGGTCAAGACTAGGTGCCGGACTGCTAGTGGCTCAGCCACGGTGCGCACAGACCATCAAGGTCGCGCACTTCGATTCGGTCCCTATTCTCCCATGTGACCTGGTTCTCAGGGTCAGGACGCAACTTGAACACACGGAATGACATGTCTGTGGTGTCGATTGAAAGGATGCGTCCGATCAACGAATCACCCAGGTCGAGCAACAACTTCAGGGTCTCGAGCGCCTGAATCGAACCGACGATTCCGGGCAACACTCCAAGCACGCCGGCCTCGGCGCAACTTGGTGCCAGCTCGGCTGGCGGCGGGGTCGGAACCATGTCACGGTAGGTCGGTCCACGTAGTGGGTGGAACACACTCACCATTCCTTCGAAACGGAAGATCGAGCCATGCACCACTGGAATACCGAGCTTCACACTCGCGTCATTCAGCAGATATCGACTTGGGAAATTGTCTGCGCCGTCAACGATGACGTCATAACCGCTCATGATGTCGAGGATGTTCTCGGCGGCAAGACGTGTGTCATACGTGACGACATTGACGTCGGGATTCAATCCGACGAGTGTCTTTTTTGCTGAATCGACTTTGCGCTCGCCCACTCGGTCGAGATTGTGCAAGATCTGGCGTTGCAAGTTCGAGGAATCGACTTCGTCCATGTCGACAATTCCGATGGTCCCCACGCCGGCAGCCGCGAGATACAACGCAGCTGGCGAACCGAGCCCTCCTGCTCCGAGCATCAACACCTTGCTCTCGAGCAATTTTGCTTGTCCCTCGACTCCGACCTCAGGCAGAAGGAGATGTCGCTGGTATCGATTTCGTTGGTCAGCTGTCAACGTGACGGGCTGACGCCATGGACGACCTTCGTCTTTCCACTTGCCGAAGCCTCCGGCCATCGACAACACGTTCGAATAACCAAGTGCCTGCAACGTGTCGGCGGCAAATGCACTGCGCACTCCTCCTGCGCAATACACAACGACCGGTTGGTTTTTGTCGGTCAGTTTCGCTTCGACCTGCGCCTCCAGGTGCCCACGCGGAATATGGAGTGCCCCAGGAATCGCGCCCTGGTCGTATTCATCTGGTTCACGAACGTCGAGCAGACTCACGCCACCGGCGTTCAACTTGTCCGCAGCGACGGCAGTGTCGATTTCGGTGATGCGGGACTTTGCAGCTGCAAGAAGGTCGCGAAAACTGGCCATGGCGAAACCCTACCGGTTTGGTCAGGTTTCACGTCGAGCCATGACCGGTCACACATGGCCCGCCGACTCGCAATGTCAGCCGTCAGTCAGCCCTGCATCGCTCAGCAACTGTCGCAATGACGAGGCGATGTCGCCGACGTGAATGGCGTGGGCGTACTGGTCCATGGCCGTTGGCTGACCGTTGATGATGCCGACCCTTGCCCCTGCTGCGCGCGCACGTGGCACGACCTGGTTGGCTGGGCTCACCGACAACGTCGACCCGATCGCGAGCAACACATCGGCTTGTTCGCTCGCTCGCAGAGCAGCGTCGATGACCTCCGGAATAAGGGCTTGACCGAAACTGATCGTGTCACTTTTCAAGATGCCACCACATAGATCACATGGTGGGTCGATTTCACCGGCGCGAACGCGTTCGAGCACCGACAACATGTCACGTTTGTCACCGCACTCCCAACACACCGACTGTCTGATGGTTCCGTGCACCTCGATCACTTTGTAGTGAGGAACACCTGACTGCTGGTGTAGGCCGTCGATGTTCTGAGTCACGAGTGCATGCAACTTGCCGACTTCATGCATTCGAACGATGGTGCGGTGTCCTTCATTCGGAAGAGCAGTCCATGCCGGCGAATTCACACGGCTCTGCCATGCGAGCTGTCGAACTTCCGGATCAGAGATGTAATACGAGATGTCAGACATCTTCTCGGCCTTCGGATTCTTCGTCCACACGCCCTGCGGCCCGCGGTAATCAGGAATACCAGAGTCGGTGGAAATTCCCGCACCGGTCACCACCACCACACGTTCGGCGTTTGACAACCAAGACGCCATCATGGAAATCGACTCGCTCATTGCCGTCAGTCTTGCGCAGCCGAACACATGACGACCATGCGAACCGAACACCAGCCCGTAAGAGCTCGCACCCCGACTCGACCAACCGTCTATGCGTTGCCGCCATCGGGGCTGCTCACCATCACGGCGTGGCGACATGCCATCGTCACCCCATCGTGCGACCTCGCCACTTGCACATATCTCGAGCGGTTCTGGCTCGGCATTCTCGGACCGACAGCCACATGGCTCGCGCGCTATTTGTCCCGTGTCATCACCGATGCCAACTGCAGACCCGACCCACCCGTTGCTCTGTCGATCGATTGGCACGAACTGAGCGCTCGGCTGGGAGTGTCGGCCCAGCCACTGCACGACTCTGTGTTGGCTCGTGCATTCAACCGACTAATTATGTTCAATTTCGCGACGACCCTCGGTCAGGTTGGCGTGCCCTGTCTTGCAGTTCGCACGACGGCTCCTCGTGTTCCAGACCGACTGCTCAGCCGCTTGCACCCCGTTCTGCGCGAAGAGCACAACCGATGGTCTTCTCACCGGGTCACTGGCGGGCCTGGATGCTCCTGCCCACTGCCTCATTGATGGCTTGCTCAGATTCCCTGTCCGAAGGCAAGACATCAATGTCGATGCGCTCGATCTGACCTGAAAAACGGAATTCATTCGAATACCGCTCACTCACTGGCGATCCATCGTCATACCCGGCACTGGCTCCCACGCTCGACATCATGCGCATGAACTTCGGCAGATACAGGTGTCCTGCCACGACGTCGTTCACAAGCAATTCGGCATTCGCATCTTTCTTGGCACGTCGAAAGCGAACGCCGACGACAGAGTTTCCAACCGGAACATTCACTGTTGATTCGACGATGAAATGGTCTCCGAAATAGTTGTAGTCAAAAACCAACTTGTCATTCTGAATGAACACACTGAGACCTGAATTTTCTGTGCCCGTCGCGTACAGCACACCTTGGTCGTCAGACGAACGTGAGATGTGCGCCCGGAGATCCCATGACCTCCCACCAATCGTCGCGCTCGCGGCAGTGGGAATTCGAGTTATCGGCGGGAAATAGCTGTAACGGCGGTCGGGGCGATGCGGCCCGTGTGGGACGATACGGGCGCCGAACAAAGTGACACCACGGTCATCCAGGGGCAACACGTTGTATTTCTCTGCTTCGACCCACCACATATCGACCAACTCCCGCACTTTCTCGGGCATGTTTGCTGCCAAGTTGTCGCACTCTGAGCGGTCATTGCGAAGGTCATACAACTCCCATTCGTCGTCGTCATAGTCGACTCCGGGCGGATGCCGCGTGACAGCTTTCCACCCATCCGCGTACAAAGCACGATGACCCATGTTCTCGAAATACTGGACTTTCTTGCGACCCTCGACTGAGGCGGCGGTGAAGGTGTACGCGAGCGACACACCAGAAACCGGCATCTGCTCGTAACCCTTCAATACATCGGGCGGGGTGACACCGACGACGTCATAGATGGTCGGCACGATGTCGTTCACCACGTGGAATTGATGCCGCAACCCACCCGTGTCGCTGATGCCTTGAGCCCAGTGCACCACAAGCGGCACATGCACACCACCTTCGTGTGTGTTCTGTTTGTACCACTTGAATGGCACGTTCCCGGCCTGTGCCCAACCCCATGGATAGTTCGCATGACTATGGGGGCCACCGATGTCGTCAATGCGCAACACCGCTTCGTCTGGC
>SXWG01000154.1 GCA_005789925.1 Actinomycetota bacterium
ACCAAATCGACAGCGGTCGCGAATTCTTTTCCGTTGATGCGAACGGGGAAACCTTCGACGAACTCGACCTTCACTTCTTCACTCGCGACTTTCACGTCGTCGCGCCAGTGGGCGACTCCCATGATCGGCTCGACGATGTGCATGCTCGTGTTCAACTCTTCGAGCAGTTTTGCTTCGTGAGTGGCACCCCAGATGTTGGCATCGGTGCTGTACGCCTTTTCCTTGCTCGCTCGGTACGGCAGTTTTCGTGAGGTAAGGAACTCGCTCATCTCGGCGCGTCCGCCGAGTTCGTCGACGAACGTCGGGTCGAGCCATGGCTTGTAGATACGCAGTGATGGGTTGACCATTAGTCCGTACCGATAGAAGCGCTCGATGTCGGTGCCCTTGTACGTGCTGCCATCACCCCACACATCGACGCCGTCTTCGTGCATCGCGCGTACGAGCAATGTTCCGGTCACCGCCCGACCAAGGGGAGTTGTGTTGAAGTAGGTCTTGCCTGCGGTGCTGATGTGGAACGCGCCGCATTGCAGTGCGATCAGTCCCTCGCGCACCAGCTCTTCGCGGCAGTCGACGAGGCGTGCCAGTTCGGCGCCATATTCCTTTGCTCGGTCAGGGATACCTGCAAGGTCGGGTTCGTCAGGCTGACCAAGATCTGCGGTGTAACAACAGGGAAGTGCACCGCGTTCGCGCATCCAGGCGACAGCAGCCGACGTGTCGAGTCCGCCCGAACAAGCGATGCCGACGCGCTCGCCGGCGGGACGTTCTGTGAGGACTTTGGACACAGCGCTACACGGTACCGATGCCCGCCCAGAGCGCCACCGAACCGACGAGCGCTGCAAGGGCGAGAGCGGTTTGGACCACGGCGATGCCAGGAGTCTGTGACGCGTCGAGCGCGGCACTGACAACGAGTGCCACCGCGCACACGCAACCGATGAGTGGGCTTGTGCGCCGACGCAATGCGATGACGACGATGGGCAAGAGGCATGTGATCACGGGGACGACAGTGAAATACACCGGTGCAGGGTTCGTGCTCGCACCCAACCACCACGGTGGTTTGCTGACGGTGCGACTCGTGACCGCAGTCGCGATCATGCCGACGGTCACGCCGACCCATGTGGCGAGTCCGACGCGCGCCCACCCGACGCGGAGGCCGATGTGTGTCGTTGGAACGGGGGCGCTCACGTGACTGACGGTAGCCCGTGAGGTCGACGGAAAGCCGGTGAATCTCGTTGGTAGCGTGAACTCGCCGTGGCGGACGACATCTCACCCCCCTCCGACCAGCCATGGTTCATGCGTTGGCGCCACGCGGTCCTCGCCGCTGTCGTGCTCGCTGCAGTCGCGGGTATCTCCATCGCCCATCGCTCGCGTGACGCAGGTGACCCCGCTCCGGTCACGACCACGACATCGATACCGGACGTGACTCCGACCGACGACATCACGTCGTACACATTGACCCGCACTCTGAAAAATGGCATGAAGGGCGACGACGTCAAACGAGTGCAACAGCGGTTGAAAGACTTGAAGTTTGATCCAGGTCGAATCGACGGACTGTACGGCGGTGACACGATCATGGCCGTGTGGGCATTTCAGGCAGTGGCCATGAACCTCCCCTATGAGACGAAGTCCGACTTCGTCACGCCCGTCATGTGGGATCTCATGCGTTCTGACGTGACCATCGCGCCGCATCGCCCAGAGTCGACACCAACGCACGTCGAGGTCTACTTGCGTGAGCAAGCAATGGTCGTGTTCAAAGACGATGTCCCTGCGCTCGTCACTCACATTTCTTCTGGCGATGGCAAGGACTGGTGCGAGGAAGTGGTCATCGATCCGGGTGAAGAGGGCAACAAGGGGAAAGACCGTGTGGTACGAGGTGAGTGTGGAAAATCCGTGACACCCTCCGGCGTGTACTACTTCTACATGCGCAAGTACGGCCTGCGCGAAAGTGCTCTCGGTACGTTGTGGAACCCTGTCTATTTCAACTATGGCGTTGCGGTACACGGCGCGATGAATGTCCCGAAGTATCCGGCCTCACATGGTTGTATTCGTATTCCGATGTTTGTCTCTGAGTACTACCCAGCTCTGGTGCAATACGGAGACCGAGTGTTCGTTTTCGATGGGGTGAAAGAGCCAGAGGACTACGGATCTCCGCCGCCGTACTTCAACAGGGTAGATCCGAACTGGAAACCGACGACGACGACATCTTCGACGACCACGCTTCCCGGTGCGACCACGACAACAGTTGGCGGTGCAGGCAAGGTGACCACGACAGTGCCGAGTGCGACGACGACGGTTCCGATCGTGCCGACGACAGTTGCGTCAACGACGACGACATCTGGTTGACAGATCGTCTCACTCGACGTCGATGACGCCGCCGGTGAGGTCGCACAGAAGATCGGCTCGTTCGCGCGCCGAGTACATGTTCAGACTCAGATCCTCGCCGTTTCGGGCGCGAGTCACAATTCCGATTCGTGAACCCTTTTTCTTGACGTCCACGTGAGCGACCCGGCCGTCGTGTGACCGGTCGAGACCAATTGCTATTCGAAGGACCGATGCAAGGGATCGCACGATGTGTTTTTCATTTTCGTTGAGTGTCGCGTACGCCTCGTGAGAATTCTTTGGCTTGCTCTTGCGGTGATATCGGGCGATCTGGGCAATCAGTTCCACGTCACGCTCGCGAAACCCCGGCATGTCTGCATGTTTGATGATGTAGTACGAGTGAAGATGATGCTTTGAGTGGGAGATAGACAAACCGACGTTCGACAACAGTGCGGCCGCCTCGAGCATGAACCGTTGGCCGTCATCGATGCCGAGCGTGTCTTTCAGTCCATCGAACAATTGCAACGCAAGATGGGCGACATGGCGGCTATGGGCAGGATCGTCGTCGAGGCGCGTCATGAGAGCTTCGACACTGGTACGCGACGAGACCTGTAGTTCTCTGTCCAGCTCGGGAACCGAGCGTCTGAAGGTGTCGAGAAGTAGTCCTTCGCGGAGCGCAAAATCACTGAAAACGAGAGAGTCGATGCGACTTTCGTCGATGATCGACTGAAGAATAATCGCTCCAGCGAGAATGATGTCGGCACGCGATGATTCGACGCCGTCGATCGCACGCCGGTCAGCAAGATTTTTCGCCGACTCGAGCGCGGTCACCACACCGCGAAGCTCGTCAGACGTGAAGGTGAAGCCGTTCAGGTTGCGTGGAATTCGTTCGCCTCTGCGATGAGCGGCGACGCGTGCGACAGCTTCAGCGGTCCCGGACGAGACGATTGCCGTGCGCGGAGAATGCTCACGGATGTCCTTAATTGACGGCGCCAATGACGCACGCACGAACGACCTGCAGGCACCTGGAGCAGCAGGATGAAGATGGTCTGACGGAAAGAAACGGTTCGTCAGTCGAATCGCGCCGAGCTTCAGACTCCTCACGTAATGGTCGCTCGGGCCGTCGGCAACGATGAGTTCCGTCGAACCACCGCCGATGTCGATGATGAGTGAAGTCGCTGGTATGTCGACAGCCTGGAGAACGCCGAGATGTATCAAGCGCGCCTCTTCGACACCGGAGATCACGTCGATATCGACACCGGCTTCGACCCGCGCACGTCTCACGAACTCTGCAGCATTCACCGCTTCGCGCACGGCACTCGTCGCCACTGCGCGAATCGGGGCTGAATGTGCATGTGCAATGGCGGCCATGTGCTTCAAGGCGGCAAGCCCACGGTCCATGGCTGACTTGCTTAAGGTCTTCATGTCACCAGTGCCTTCACCCAGGCGAACCATCGATTTTTCGCGGGTGACCACTTCGAAACCCTGCTTTGTCGCCGTGGCAACGACAAGGTGAAAACTGTTCGTGCCGATGTCGAGAGCAGCGATCGGTGTGGTCATCGTCATCGCAGTGGTCATGGACATCGCAGCGGTGAACTACTTCGCGAGGTGTTTTTCCAAGTCGGCGATTTCGCCTGTTTGTGCCGCGACCATCGACTCTGCCATCAGTTTGACTTCTGCGTTTGCGCCGTGCATCGCTGCGTGTTCGGCCATGTGTACGCCGCCCTTGTGGTGGGCGATCATGAGGCGCGCGAAGACGTCGTCTGCCTCAGCACCCCGAGACTGTTGCAGTTGTTTCATTTCTTCATCTGATGCGAGCCCCGGCATATTCTCGAGTGGCGTGGGGTCGCCCATCCATGCCATTGCTTGATCTGTCTCGTTTGTTTCCGCGGCGTTGAAGTCGCGGAGCAATTGCACCATCCGACCGATCTCAGTTCCTTGGCTCATGATGATTTCGTATGCGATGGTGCGAAGTACGGATGATTGCGGCTGGGTCTCGATGTAGATGAGCGACATCGTCAGCGCTTGCTCATGATGGATTCGCATGTCTTGCAGAAATCCGACATCAGAGTCGTTGTGCGCATCACCAGCGGGCCGCGCTCCGAACGTGAACCCCAAAGCGAAGACGAGAAGCAGTGCTCCGAAGGCGCCGATCGCGATGTTCGCCGGGTTACGCCACCATGGCAACACCTGCACGTCGGCCGGTGCAGCAGATTCAGTACCGGCTGACATGTGTGAGCCATTCGAATCGGCGGCCATCGGGGACACGGTAGTAGTCTTGTGGCATGAACACCGGTTCTCCCTTCGTTGTGTCACCTGTACTTGCAGACCTTCTGCCCGTGCGACGCCTCGGCGTCACCGAGCGAGTTCGCGACGCGGTCGCCGTCATCGGTTTTGCGCTCCTCACGGCGCTCGCTGCACAGGTGAAAATCAACCTCGGCTTCACACCTGTACCGATCACTGGGCAAACATTCGCAGTGCTCCTCGCTGGCGGCACTCTCGGCATGAGCAGGGGAGCCGCAAGTCAAGCGCTGTATTGGGCGATGGGGCTCATCGGTCTGCCGTTCTTCGCCGGCGGAGACGGAGGTTGGGAGTCGGGAACCGGAGCAACCATGGGTTATCTCGCTGGGTTCATCGTCGCTTCTGCACTCGTTGGCTACATGGCCGAGCGACGCGCGGACCGCAACGTCATCACATCGCTCGCAGCGATGACCATGGGATCTGTCGTGATCTACGCGATGGGCGCTGTGTGGCTCGCCTTCGATCTCGGAATACCCGTCGCCAACGGTGACGACAGTGCCCTTGCACTTGGTGTCACACCTTTTTTGGCAGGCGATGTCCTGAAAGTCGCAATCGCAAGTGCGGTGACTCCGAGTGCGTGGCTGCTGGTGTCCCGTTTTCGCAGGTAGTCAGTCAGCTGACACGTCCGCTGACGACGTCGACTGACGAGGGGACGAGACATGACTGCTGCTGCCACCGATGACGTCAAACGCCTCGGTCGTCCGGCGGACGGCGACAGCACGCTCACTCGCGAACGAATCATCGCAGCTGCGCGTCTTGCCTTCGCAGATCGAGGGTATGACGCGACGACGAACAAACAAGTCGCGGATTCTGCGGGCATCACTGCAGCAGCGATCTATCACTACTTCCCGTCAAAGGTCGAGCTGTTTCTCGCTGTGTGCGAGGCCGTGGAAGATCGCTTCGTGCAGGCATTCAAGTCACCCTTGGTGGAGGCAGACACGGTGCATGCTCGTCTCACGTTGATGGTCGACCGTGTCGAGGAGTTGAACAACGAAGACCACTCGCTCGTGCGATTCCTGATGGGGATGGGAGTCGAGGCATTGCTTCATCCGGAGACTAAAGCCGCATACGTGCACTCACGACGGATGATTCACGGTGTGGTGCACGAAGCCATCTCGACGTCACGCGATGTGCAAATCGTGATGCGTGGCGAAGACCCGTCGACACTTGCTGATGTGTTCGTTGCGACGCTGAGTGGAATGGCAGGAATCGCAATGCGAACCGACAACGGGCGACGCTTCGACGCGGGGATGCGCACGTTTCTGATGCTGTTGAAGGCGAAGTGACACCGATGGGAACTCCGGTCACCAGCCGACTATGGGCAGAACTCGCTCGCTCATCTGAACAACTGAGGACGGCGACCTTGCGAACGCTCGTCGAGGTGCCAGGGCGGGCAGACGAGTTGCATGTCACGCTCGAAGGCCTTCTCTTTGATTTCTCGCGACAGTTCATCGACAAAGACATGTTGCATCAATTTGCGGTGGTGTGCGATGCGAGCAATTTCACGGAACGTCGCGAGGCGATGTGGCGTGGCGACATCGTGAACGTCACCGAGGATCGTGCTGTGTCGCACGTGTCACTTCGTTCTCGTGGAAGCGACACGAGGTCAGCACGGGCACGAGACGAGCGACTTCGTGCCGAGAGTTTTGCCAGAGACGTACGAAGCGGAGCATTCCCCGGAGTCAGCGGTCGGCGTCTCACCCACGTCGTGAACATTGGTATCGGTGGCAGTGACCTTGGCCCCGCCATGGTGTACCGCGCACTTGCCTCGTGGGCATCGGGGCCCCAGTGTCGATTCGTGTCGAATGTCGATCCACTTGATCTCGATCGGGCGCTCGAGGGAATCGACCCACATACGACTCTTGTCATCGTGTCCTCAAAGACGATGACCACCTCTGAGACCATGCACAACGCCTCTCGTGCCAGGGCATGGCTCGAGCGAAGCCTCGGCGACGCTGCGGTCGCTCATCTCGCAACGTCGACCGCTGCTCCACAAGCGGCAGTCGATTGGGGTGTGTCACGTGAACGTGTCTTTTGTTTTGACGAGAGTGTCGGTGGGCGTTTTTCTGTGTCGTCGGTCATCGGGTTGCCGCTCATGATCGGTCTCGGGCCTGAGGTGTTCGAAGCGATGCTTGACGGCATGTCGACGATGGACCGCCACTTCCACGATGAGCCGTGGATCACGAACATGCCGTCACTCCACGCATTCATCACTGTCCTGAACAAATCCGTCCACGACATGTCCACACTCGCTGTGGTGCCATACAGCCATGACTTGGCGCGTCTACCGGCGTTCTTGCAACAGCTCCTGATGGAGAGCAACGGCAAGTCAGTGACGATCGACGGTGAAGCGGCGACATCGAGCTCACCGATCATCTGG
>SXWG01000155.1 GCA_005789925.1 Actinomycetota bacterium
CTTGTCGCGCTGTATGCCGAAGGATGTGCGGACCCGAGCGCTGCGGAGATTGCACAACGTGCAGGGGTGTCAGAGCGGTCGCTCTTTCGCCACTTCGACGACATCGATGATCTCTGCCACACGGCATTCGAGGTGCAGTGGGCCCGGCTCGCCGAACGCAGCATGGTGTCGATGCCGAAGATAGCCCCCACGCAAAAGCGGGTTCGAAAGGTCGTCTCGCGTCGAGTGCAGTTGTACGTCGACATGATGAATGTCATGCGCATCACCCGTATGCACGCTGTCCGGAATGCGACTGTCGCATCTCACATTCGTACCTCGCGCACAGAACTTCGTCGCCAACACGAACGCCTCTTCGAGCAGGAATTGAGAGCAATGTCCGCCGAGGCAGCCCACGCAGCAAAGACGAGCATCGAGGCGCTGTTGTCATTCGAACACGTCGAGCAACTCCGCATCGACCAAGGAATGTCGGCAGCACGCATCGAACAGATATTGACTGCGGCACTTCTCCATCAACTACGACCATGATCCGTCGTTCTTCGAAAGGGACACGATGAAATACGTCCGCACACCAGACGAGCGTTTCGCCAACCTTCCCGGCTACCCCTACGAACCTCATTACGCCGACATCGCCGACACCGAAGGCGGGCGACTTCGCATGCATTATCTCGACGAGGGACCACGCGATGCTGCACCTGTGCTACTTCTCCACGGTGAGCCTTCCTGGAGCTACCTCTATCGAAAGATGATTCCGATTCTCATCGATGCCGGACATCGCGTGATCGCACCCGACCTCATCGGTTTCGGCAAGTCGGACAAACCCCTCGAGGTCACCGACTACTCATACGCTCGTCATGTCACATGGACAAGCGAACTGATTTTCGACGTGCTCGACCTCGATCACATGACGTTTTTTGGCCAGGACTGGGGTGGACTCATCGGGCTTCGCCTTGTCGCCGCCAGGCCCGAGAGATTCGATCGTGTCGTCACTGGCAACACTGGTCTGCCTCGTGGTGACGGCAAAGCCACCGAGGCATTTCTCGCATGGCAGAAATTCTCCCGTGAGTCGCCCAAATTCGACATCGGCGCACTCGTGAATGGAGGGTCGCTTCAGCGTCTGTCGGACGGGGAAATCGCCGCGTACGACGCGCCCTTCCCCGACGACACGTACAAATCTGGCGCTCGAATCTTTCCGTCATTCGTCCCGGTCGACGAGACCTTCCCTGAAGTCACCGAAAACAGAGCAGCATGGGAAGTGTTACGAACGTTCACCAAGCCATGGCTTTGCACGTTCAGCGACAAAGACCCCATCACTGCAGGCGGCGATGCCCTCTTCCTTCGCGAAGTTCCCGGAACTGCTGGTCAACCACATGTCACCATCAGTGACGCCGGGCATTTCCTACAGGAGAACAAAGGTGAAGAGCTCGCTCATGTCATCGTCAATTTCATAGCGAGTACCCGATGACCAATTGGGTCGAACTCACCGCTCGGGCTTCTTTCGCCTAGCATCGGTTGGTCGGCTGGATCTACTGGGACCCGCATGCAATCGCCAACTACACCGCACTCGGAGTGCCCGAAGGTCGTGGCTATTACATCGCAAGTCGATGCGCACCGTTAGGCCCTGCAGGAAACGACGTCGTCGCTGCTGCGTGCTATTCAATTCATCCGTTGTTCGTTGCATTCTCCTTGGATCAAGCGCGGCAACACACCCCATTTGAAGATGTGTACGAAGCGCGAAATGAATCAGTCGTCCGCGGACTTCGCGAGTATGCCCCCGACATCTGCGACGCTCTTGCATCTCTTGCCACGCGACTGTGGTCAGCCGCCGACTCGCTTCCACTTTCGGCCCGACCGTTGTACGCCGCGCATCTTCACTGGTCACGACATGAGGACGACCCCTTGTTGTCGGCATGGCTGGCGGTGAACTGCATCCGCGAATGGCGCGGAGACACGCATTGGGCTGTTCTCGCTGCTGAAGGCATCGGTGGCGTCGAAGCCGGTCTCTTGCACGACGCATATCTCGGATACCCAGGCGATTGGATCCCTCGCAGCCGTGGCGCCGATGACACCGCGCTCGTCGCCGCTTGGTCGAATCTCACGTCCCGCGGGTTGGCCGACAATCAGCGCGTCAACGACGCCGGAATCGCGTTCCGTGAACATCTCGAGCAGCGCACGAATGAACTGGCATCACACGCGTGGCGCCATCTGGGCGAAGACGACACATTGCGATTCGTGTCGCTCATCGAGCCGATCGGAGAACGTTTCATTGAGCGAATCAACGCCACGGCCGGACCAGAGTGGATGCCCGCAGCGCGCGAGCGACGGCCACGCAACTGACTGTTGCCCGAGTTACCCGCAAATGCTCACGGACGGAACAACTCGCGCGTCGCTCCCAAGCGTGCGACGAATTCTTCGTCGACGATCACACCTAGACCTGGCGTTTGTGGCACGTCGAGCGAGGAGTCGCGCAAGACCCACGGCTCAGTGATGTCTCGATCGAAGTAACGAGCGCTGGCTGAGATGTCACCTGGCAGGGTGAAATTCGGAAGCGAGGCAAGTGCGACATTGGCGGCACGACCGACCCCGGTTTCGAGCATTCCCCCACACCACACCGGCACACCACGGTCAGCGCAGAGGTCATGGATGTCGCGCGATGCGAGCAGTCCACCCACTCGACCCACTTTGACGTTGACCACCGAACATGCAGCCAACTCAAGTGCAGTTTGTGTCGCACCGACCGACACGATCGACTCGTCCAAACACACAGGAGTCGAGACTTTTCGGGCCATCGCAGCGTGAGTCAACAGGTCATCTGGCTCGAATGGTTGCTCGATGAGAAGAAGGTTGAACTCATCAAGTTTGGCAAGATGATTGATGTCGTCTGCGGTGTATGCGGCGTTTGCATCGACTTGCAACATGACCGCGTCACCCACGGCCTCCCTCACGCGGCGTACCGGTTCCACATCGAAGCCCGGCTCGATTTTCAACTTGAGTCGGGCGTACCCATCTGCGACGTAACTCTGAGACACGGTCACAAGGTCGTCGATTGTCGGAGTGATCCCGATGGACACTCCGACAGGCACCGTCGAACGAGTGCCTCCGAGATAACTGTTCAACGACACGCCCTCCGCGCGAAGTTGTGCGTCGAGCAGCGCCATCTCGAATGCCGCTTTTGCTCCTTTGTTCCCCACGACATTTGCCACGACACCTGCAAAGGCTTCGGCTGTGAGTGGTCCGTGTGCGAACACCATCGGAATGAGCCACCTGACCAACACCTCATAGGCAGCATCGGTGTATTCCTCGTTGTAGAAGGGATCCACACCGACCACGCACTCACCCCAGCCCACAGAGTCATCGGTGGCGACCCGCACGAGAATCACGTCGCGATGGTTCTGCGTGCCAAAAGACGTGCGAAACGGACGGACAAGCGGCAACTCGAAGCGCAAGAGCTCAACGACTTCGATCTTCATCACTGTGAACCTTTCACGACATAGCCCTGCGGACCGAATCCGGCGATGTTTCCCCCGCGGTCAAACAGTTCTCGAAGCCGCGAGCCCACGTGCAGGCGAGCCGATCGCGCTGCATCGGCATCGACTCGTCGCAGCTGGTGATAATCGTTCGGAACCTCAATGGCTTCGTCGGTGCCACCTGGAAGGCACTCCACTTGGTCGGTGATCTCGCGTTCGAGCATCCAGCGCACCTTGAATCGGTCGGTGCGGTCACCGGCGTTGAAATTGTCCGCACGACTGCCGTAGCAGTGCTCAATGAAATCAATGACCTCGGCTCCCAGATGAATGAGGTTGAACCGAGCATGGGTGCGCAACATCGGATCGAATGTCCAACGCATCTCACTCACACCGATGGACAAGCATTCCGATCGCTGTGCCATCTTCAAAGCAAAACCCACATGCTCGGCTCTGTGCGCAGCCAGCACGCCGACTTGATGAGAGTGCACATACGAGTGGCCTGAGCTCAATGCCGGAAAACCGAGTGCGAAACCAATGGCTCTACCGTCGCGATCGGCGACAAGTGCAGGCGTGCCAGCCATCGCGACGGCGCGAAGCAAGTTCGTCGGGACCATGACTCCACTTCCCCAGATCTCGTCACAGAGCCGTGTCACCACTTCAGCATCGTCGGCGTCGATGATTCGACGAATGGTCACCCGCGCTCGTGCGGCTGCTGAAGTCGCGTCTTCGCGCGACGATGTCACCCAGGGTGAAGTCACCCCAGTGAGGCTATTGGCCAGATCCGCTGCGCTGGATGGCGCGCTCGTCGGTGCCGAGGTAGCTGGCGATGACACGTGAGTTGTTGCGCACCTCTGCAGGCGTGCCCTCAGCGATGACGAGCCCAGTCTCGAGACAGTACATACGGTCACTCACGCTCATGACGAGCGGCATGTCGTGCTCGATGATCATGACGCTCGCCCCCAGTTCCTTGCTGATGCGACGAATGAGCGGGCCAAAGGCTTCTGTCTCTTTCTGAGCGACACCACCTGTCGGCTCGTCGAGCAGGATCAACTTCGGGCTCATCGCCAACAAACAGCCGAATTCGACGATGCGACGTGTTCCGGTCGAGAGATTCGACGCATGTTGGTCGGCATATCGACCGAGCCCTAGAAAGTCGATGATTTCTGCCGCTTCAGCATTGTGCCTGCGCTCGATACCGCGATACGGCGGAATGTTCAGCAGCGCTGGGAAATACGGCGTCCGCTCCTGGGCTTCGAGAGCGACCAGAATCGTCTCGCGCACAGTGAGGTCGGGATACAGGCGTGCCGCTTGATAGCCGCGCCCGAGGGTCCGTCCGTGCCGTTTGTGCGTCGGTAGGTGCGCGATTTCTGATCCGAATGCCTCGATGGACCCGCCGCTCATCTTCACGAGGCCAGACACCGCATTCATGAACGTCGACTTACCGGCGCCGTTCGCACCGATTAGTCCGACGATCTCGTTCGGGCCGACCGTCACCGAGACGCCACCGACAGCGTTGATGCCACCGAACGTGACACGAACGTCGTTGGCCACCAACAACGGCACCCCAGGTGTGATGTCGATCGCCTCGCGATGTGGAAGTGAACGTGCTGATGCGGCGACTCGTTCACGTTCTGGGGCGGGATACCGACGTCCAGCCCAACCAACAATCGCGTCACGCAGCTGGTAGCCCAGCTGCATGAACCCACCTGGGAAGTACATGACGAGGATGAGCAGACCGATGGACGACGTGAGCAAATCGATTGTGTCGTTGTTGTTGAACGCACGCGGCAATGCTTCGGTCCACAATGCCCCGAGAATCGGGCCACCCACAGTGCCGAGGCCTCCGATGACGGATGTAGCCATAAGGGTGATCGACTTCTCGGCGGAGAACACCAACTCAGGCTGAACGCTCGACACCGACGTCATGTAAACGGCTCCACCAAGACCAGCAATTCCACCCGCGGTCGCGAATGCAATCAATTTCATGCGCGTCGGCGAGACCGTCGTCGTCGAAGCCATGTCTTCGTTCTCACGCACTGCGATGATGTTTCGACCGATTCCCGTCTTGCGAAGATGCGCAACGACGACGCACGCAAGTGCGAGAACAGCAAGAGCGACGTAATAGAACTGTCGCTTCTCCACCAGGTCAAGCCCGAACAGGTTGAGTTGTGATTGCAAGTCCGGCACTTGGATGGTCGGGGTCGCTGGGCTGCCGTCGATGAAGAAGTCCTTCTGCAACAACCAATATCCCGTCGTCACAGCGAAGCCCAGTGTCACGACGGTGAGCATCAATCCCTGGACGCGCAGTGCCGGCAAACCGACAATGACGGAGAAGACAACCGAGACCAACACACCGATGAGAACAGCCGGAACCCAATGGAGGTTCACGGACGCATCAGTGAAAGGAATCGGATGGCCGAGCATCAAGCCGACCATGGTCAGACCACCGATTCCGGCAAAAGCGGCTTGTCCGAGCGACAGCAAACCACCCCATCCGGTGAGAAGCGACAGAGACAACGACATCAATGCGACTGCCAACACCTGTGTCGTGGCACTCACGAACGATGTCTTTGTGAAGAGCGGAATGACAGCGAGGAAGGCAAAAATGAGTGTGTACCCAAGAAGTGGCAGACGACGAATCCACCAGATTGAACGCAGGTGTTCCGGCACTTCGGAAGGACGTGTCGCGAGAGTCCACTTGCTTTCCGTGCGCGACAGCGCACCGAAACCCCACCTCTTCGGCATGAGAACGAGAAGCAGCGCAGCAAGAAGCAGAACGGCGATGAATCCGTTGGGGTTCAGCGAGTTCAGCTTGATCACTGATGAGACGACACCGATGATCCCCGACGCAATGATCACGCGGACATACGAGCGGAATTTCCCGAACACGCACGCAGCCAACACTTGGAACAAAAGAACCCCAGAGAGGCTGCCGAGACTCACAATTCCATCGACTGACGTGTTGCTCGCAGGGATGTACAACACGGTTCCGACCGTCGCCAAGAAGCCAGTGATGGTCCACGTGATTGTCGACGCAAGCTTCGGACTCATTCCGTAAAGTCGCGCCGTGGCCGAGTTGTCAGTGGTGGCGGCCAACAACAGACCAAGGCGAGTGCGGTTCAAGACCAGCCACAACATTGCCAACAGAATCGGCACGACGATGAGAACCGCGATGTCGGCGGCGCGAAGGCGGATGTCGGCGTTCACGTCCCATGCACCTGTCGACGGGACTGGAAAATCTTTGAGCACCTGGAATCGCGGCATCTCGACGGCGAACAACTGAAACAACTGCCCGATACCGATGGTCGCGATGAAAAGCACCAACCGCGGAGCCCTGAAGATTCTCCGAATCAAGAGAAATTCTGTCGCGAGACCGCAGATTGCACCCGACAAGAGCGTGAGAGCCAATGATAACCAATACGGAACGCCGTACATGGCGCCGGTGACCGCCATCACGACGCCGTTGAATGCTCCGATCGCCAAATGAGCGAAGTTGATGACACCCGTGACGCGGTACATGAGCACCAAGCCGATCGCGAATAATGCGATTTGCAAACCGTCGACTGCTCCGATGACGAAGTTTGCCGGAAGGATGTACCACTCCGTCCCAGGGATGAGGAATTCCAGTGCGAGCATGTCAGCCTCCATCCGCCCCGAGGAACACGGCACGAACAAGATCCCCACGTTCGGCTAATTCTTTTACCGGTCCTTCGAATCGCACGTGCCCCTTTTCAAGGAACACTGCGCGGTCAGCGAAAGCGAGAGCAACGTTGAGAGACTGCTCGACAATCACCATCGTCAGGCCTGCATTCTTGAGGTTCGTAACGATTTCAAGAAGTTCTTGCACAACGATCGGAGCCAAACCGAGTGACAACTCGTCGATGAGCAGAATCCTCGGGTCGTGCACGAGTGCCATGCCGAGCGCAAGCATCTGTTGCTGGCCACCGGACAACGAACGCGCTTCCAGCCCTTGCTTGTCTCGCAGAATCGGGAAGATCGAATAGACCCGTTCGATGCGCTCATTTTGAAGGTCTCTGTCGACGAAGGTCATCATCGACGCCTTGAGGTTCTCCTCGATAGTGAGCGACGGGAAGGTGCCCATGCCGCCACGAACTTGTACGACGCCCTCTTTGGCGCGCATCTCTGCTTCGGCAAATGTGATCGCTCGACCGTCAAGACGAATGAAACCGCGGTCGGGTTGGGTCAATCCGGAGATTGCACGCAACAACGTCGACTTTCCTGCACCATTCGTTCCCAAGAGTGCAAGCACTTCGCCACGCTGTACTTCGAAACTGACATCGAACAAGATCTGCACAGTGCCATAACTGACATCGACGTTCGACACCTGAAGCAGTGGAGTCTTCTCACGGTCCATTGCAGCGAGCCTCATGAGCTCGGCATGTTCACGCTTCACATCGAGCACCGCCATCGCGATGTCTCGCCGGATGAACCTCGCTCCATACATCATGATGAGACCACCGATGAGACCAGCGGGTGGAGCGACGACCGTGAGCGACGTGCGCTCGCCGAATGAGTCAGAAAGCGAACCGGCGAGCAAACCTCCGAAGAAACCACCGATAAGGAAGATGAAGATCGGAACGAGAGCAAAGGCCTGTGCCCGCATCTGAGGCGGTGCGACCGATGAGACAATCGGCCCGACGCAGGCGAATGCTGAAGACGTCAATGCATTTGCACATCCGAGCAACACAACGAGAACGACCGGGTTCTCAAACCGCAGGGCGAGCAGAGTGAAGAACCCGTAACCGAACACCAGCATTCCAGTGATGTTCATCAACTTGCGTGGGTTCTGACGGAAAATCTTGTCGAATATCGACCCGATGAATGGAAGAACCAACAGCGACGGTGCCCACGTCAGCGAGGTCACCCAACCACGTTTGAACGGACCGTACTCGTATGCATTCTCCAGCAGGAGCGAGAACTGGACCGGCACGGCGACTAGCGCGAAGCCGAGTACGCCGATTCCAACACATAAGTAATAAAAGGTGCGGATCTTCTTGAGTCGCTCAAAGGCGGCGCCCATCGAGATGCGCATGTCATCGGGACGGTCATACGTGGTTCCCGCGAACATCTTCTGCTCGTACTGCCCGCGTGGTGGCTCTTTCACCAAGAAAGTGAGCGCACCTGCGAAAGCGATGATCATCGCGATGATCACCATCACCCATCGCCACGCCGAATCACCACCGATCCAATTTGCGAGTGCTCCGGCAAGAAGTGGACCGACAAGAAGTCCGAAGGGCCGACCAAGTCCGTCGATTGCATAAATGCGCGAGCGGGAAGCGATGGGATATGTGTCAGCGAGAAGTGAGTTGAAGCACGGCAACTGGTACGAATACGTCGCACCCACTCCGGCGCGCGCCAAGAACATTAGGAATGGATTCGGCACAAGTCCGGTGAGTGCGATCATCAACGTAGACGAACAGACCGAGATGTTCATGATTCGCGTGCGTCGGAATCGGTCTGCGAGCCACGCCAGCGGAATGGCTCCGAGAACGATAATCACGCCGGCAAAACTGAGTATGCCGATGAGAGTGGTGTCGGAAATGTTGAGCGCCTTCTGGATGTCTGGGGCGAGCACGGCGAGGGCCGTGCGGTCGAACTGCTCGACGATGTGAAGAATCAGCAGCACTGCAAGAGTTGCCTTGCCGCCGGCAGCGAAGGCCTCCTTCAGCGACACAGCCTCCATCGCGGTCACTACTGACTCGTCAATGGCGGCACTGCGTAGCTGTGCCGCGCGGCGCTCTTCTTCGCCCTCGATGATCAGCGACGTCAGAGACTCAATGTCGCCAATAGGTGCCGTCCCTTCCACAATTCCCCCTCTTGCCCGGCTACTTGCAGTCAGCAAGTACATTCCCGGTTCCGCCCGATACTAGAAGACCGCCAAAGAGGTATTGAAAGAGTGCATTAGAACCGTCTAGGGTTCTCCCTGTGGGGCACCGGGGGTGCTACCTACGTTCCTAAGGGGGGAAACACGCATGAAGCGACGTTACGTTGCCGCGTTCCTAGCGGCAGCAACAATGGCTACGACGGTGGGTACGTCACTGACTGGAGCGAGCGCAGCTCGTGTCTCAGCAGTCAATCGCACCAATCCGTTTATGCCAAGTGCAGATAAGTTCTGTGTCAAGAAGGGCAACGCGGCCACGTCGGCACTCAAGTCCAATCCGGGCATGGGATACACCGACACGGAAATCAAGATCGGTCATCTCCGTTCTGATCTCGACAAGTTGGTTCCATTCGGTATCTATGTCGACCACGGCAACATGGTCGAGACCACGCGTGTCTTCACCGACATCATCAACAATGTCTGTGGTGGTATTCGCGGTCGCAAACTTGTCGTTATCGACAAGGGCTACCACCCAGCAGTTGCTACGCAGCGTGACGCGGTGGCGCAGCAGTTATGGGACGACCACAAGCCTGCAGCGGCATACACCACGTCGGGTTGGACAGGCCCTGGCGTGCAGTTCCTCGTGAAGGACGTCAAGGTCCCGCTCCTCACCAGTGAAGGCGGATCACTCGCACTCATGCGTACCGGCAACTACTTCTCCATGGGTTCGTACCCAGCAGAAGTCAGTGTGAACGCGTTGATGGATTCGCTCGGCAACATGAAGGCTCTCAAAACGACCGACATCGTCGGTGTCGTCTCGCCTGAGACAGACGGCATCGCCGCAGGTGTCCAGCCACTCATCACAGCACGACTCAAGAAGCTCGGCATCAAGCCGCAGAACGTTCACTTCGCTCAGATCACGTGCACGGGCAAGGGCACCGGTCAGTGCGCCGGCAAGCCAGAGCTCGCCGCGAAGTTCAAGGCAGCAGGCATGGACGCCACCAACGGCGTATACATCCCGATCGGTGTCGGTTCTGGCGAAGTTCTGCCGGTGATGGAAGCAATGGCATCTGCTGGTGTCGACTTCCGCGTGTCGTATTCGACCGGTCTGTCAAACGCCGCTGGTGACACACAGGCCAACACAATGTGCAGTAAGGGTACTACTTCTTCTGGTTGCCTCGGCTACCTGAAGACCCGCTTCCTCGACTGGGGCTTTGCTGGCCCACACAGGTCGCTGAAGAAGTTGGACCCATTCACCCAGATGTGTGTCAATGAGTACAACAAGGGTTATGGCGTCGCAGCTAACGGTACAGCAACTGTGCTCGCCAACAACCCGGTGCGTATCGGCATGATCGCGTCGGTCTGCCCTGCTCTGCGAATCATCGCTGCAGGCATTTGGGCCGCAGGTGACAACCCGAAGCGTGTAGACATCGCCAAGGGAATTCGTACCTTGGGCGACGTCGACTTCCGCTTTGGACTTCCTGCCACGACACGCCCAGGTAAGCCATGGTTGGCCAAGGATATGTTCTGGCAGAAGGGTCAGGCTCCGTGCCCGCCAACCAATGGCATCACCGACCTTGTCGGCGTTCCCGGCAAGCAGACTGCTGCAAGTGCATGCTTGTTCCCCGATACCGAGATGAACAAGAAGGCCGGTGCGAAGGTCTCCATCAACTACCAGTTGAAGGATCTTCAGAAAGGCTGATCTCGGCTTAGCCGACTCAATCAAAAAGAAGGCCGGTGGCGCAAGCCACC
>SXWG01000156.1 GCA_005789925.1 Actinomycetota bacterium
ACAGGCCAAGGACCCTTGAGTGCTGCACCATTCACAAAGTGCCCCTCGGGCACCGGCATCGTTTGATCGGTACGACCAGGCAGCGCGTCGGCTGCACTCACAACCTGAGAAGGCTTTTTGGCGAACAGCATGGCCCAAGGTTAGGGCCATGCTGTCGCGCTGTCACTGTGGAGGGAAGAACTTCTCTAGGCGGCAGCGTTCACTTGCGAACACTTGGCCCTTGCATCCGTCAAGGACACACCCTTATCCATATAGCCGAACACCCATTGACAGAAGTCAGTTCGAATGTAGATGTTCGAGATACCGGCCAAGACTGACGTCATTTCGCTCTTTGACTTGTTCGACTGCAGTGCAGAGCACACTGAGGCAGGAACGTACGCACCTGGCGACGGCATACAGCGGCCCGACGACGAGAATTCACTTGCTGTACGAACAGGAACATAGAAATTCGCATCGGACACGGTCGGCATGTTCATCGTCGATGATGCCAACGTTGACGTCGGTGCAACACCCACTGGTGCTGCTGTCCCATGAGGAACTGTTGACTGTGTAGTTTTTGCCGTCGTATTGGTGGTCTTATTGCTTCCAGTACGTGGCGTGTCATCTTCATCGTCCTCAGCACTCACATCCGGAATGAACTTGACCATATAGGTCTTGCTTGTAAAGGCTTTTTCTTTCCCTTGCTTGACAGAAGTGGCGCGATAACTTATTGAGCCGTTTCTCCAGTTGTCGTCCTCGTCATAAGGCGAAATCTCCCACGAGGCGACTCCCGATTTTGTCGTCGCCTTCTTTCCTGTCCTCCAGGTCTTCCCCGTCATGTATTGAAAAACAATTGATCGAGCTGGGGCACTGGGCTTGACCGTCACAGTCATCGTGCAATCGTCATCTGCCTCGGTCTCATCCATCTTGAGGTCCTTGCAGCTGCCCGACAAAGCGACAGTGATTGTCTGATGAGCCGCCTGGGCCAGGCTTGGCAGTCCTATCCACGCCAATGTCGCCACCAGTCCGGTGGCCAATAGCCGCTTCTTCATGACACTCTCCCCTTGTAGGTCGTACGGTCTACAAGGTCAGATAGTACAGCGTATGGCGCAGGGGTCAACCCGGGGAAGACCAGGAAGGCCCTATCGGCGGGCCAGGTGGGAACGCTGGAGCTTGAGAAGGTCTCTGTCTCCCGGCAACAGCCGGAGTCCGGCCGTGGTTGAGATCATCAGTGCATCGATGTCTCCGTTGTCTTCTGCCCATGTGGCAACTTCATGAGCCGCGGCGATTGCTGTTACGACAAGTCTGGTGGTTGAACCATCGAGATCGGGCCACGAATAATTGGTGCCAGCAAAGGGTAAATCGCGTACCCCTTGAAGCGCCGAAATGACATCATCTCGACCATTCAAAGGATCACTGAGGAACTTCTGTCTTTTTTGCACGAGCAGATCAAAATCTGAGCAAATGAATTCCGATAGAGGTAATTCATCAGAGAATGTGATCGGCAGACATTCATCACTTGCCCCAGCACTAATTTCACCTAGTGCTCTCCTGAGGTCTGAAACAACAGTCGAGAAGGTCGCATCTGTGCAGTTCATGTCCCACATTGCTGTTCGCGCTGCGGAGCGCCGCATGCGGTCACGGTTGAGAACGAGCCATGTCAGTAGTTCAAGTGCGCGCGCCTTTCGGAACGTTGCGGTGTTCCCTACATTATTTTCTACTAGCGGATATCCGTACAGGCGAACAAGAACCATCCTGCGATTCACGTCGACTGTGTCGACAACAAGTTGCTCTTTGGTGTCAACTTCTTCATATAGCCGTGTCACGCGCGCATTGAGTTCTGGGGTCAGCTCAAGTTTCTTGTCCTCGGTTGACACCAACAACATCGCTGTCTCCACTGATTCCGGTGACAGACGCACCGGCATCTTCTCCGGGCTTGCTTCCAAGAGCTGTGCGTGTCTGAGCATTCGAATTCTGGCGAGCACCACGGATGCCGACAAGAGCCCCGTCACTTGCTCGATGTGTGGTGATTGCCTTTGCATCTCAGGTTCACTTCGAGAACTTCCCGTGATCCGTAGGACACTCACCACCGAAGCGAGTCCGACCAGCGTCAACCCCACCAGGGTCCTTCCGCGAGCCTCTCTCATCGCGCCAGCAAGACCATGAACAGAAACGAGGTGGCTCACCTCGACAAACACTCTTGCTGCGACGATCAATATTCCCACCGAGACGGTGCCAGTGACCAGGCTGTCTTCCACACGTCCACTTTCCAGCAGTCGCTTCACTGATTCGCCAAAATCAGTGGTGAAAAGAACCAGCACGGATTTGTAGAGAAGTGGAATCCAAGTGAGGACCCAGACGAGGGAAAGGACTGTGCGTCTCATCGCCCCACCTGCGGTGATGCGGAGCGTGTCAATGAGAACCGTTTCCCTGACAAACCAACGAGTTGAAGGGTCTCGAACTTCACGAAATGAGTGACACTGACTGCGACGACGGTGTCGCTCACCTTGACCGTGCCGGTCACTCCCTCACGCCGGAGCACCTTTAGCGCGATGCGTCGGGCTTCAGCCCTGTCAACTTGGGCATCGTTAGACCTGATTGCCGTCACCTGTTGTGCTCCGGCACGAGCAGCATTCCCCGCGACATCGGCAAGGCGTGCATACTCAGCAACAAGGTGCCCAGAATCGAACGAAAAACCGACAAGAGAAATGAAGAGCATCCCCAACCCGGCCACGAAAGCAGACAACGAACCCCTTTGAGAGTGCATCTCAGCTCTCCCCACGAAAGATGTAGGTGTCAAAGACTTCGAAGGACGTCGCAGTCACCGACTTTGACCCAAGATTCATCGGACCAGCTCCTGTGTGTGGAAGATGACACCGCGCCCAGACGCGAAGGCCCCGCTGACCCTCGTGTATCTGCACTGTCGCTGAATATTCAAGATGCAGACACTGGATGTCGAAGTCTCGACTCGATCGCCGCAGCACCATCTCTGAAGTTCTCACCGCACGTGACGGAGCCACTTGTGAGCCAGCACGGGCGGCGGCATTGACTACTTGATGAAGATTCGCCGACGACGTCGGAATCCAACCTGCGAGCGCGACGAGAGAGAGCAACGCGACCAATGCTGGGATGAGAAGCACTGCCTCGGCACTTGCAGAGCCGCGTTCAAAAGATTTCATCGCTGAGACTCTGGAATGAAGTCTTCGATGGGCTTCTCAATGGTGCGTGAGACCACGTCGTCCACCCATGGAAGCACACGAGCATTCTTCAGATGTACCCGCACAATCACCGATCGTGGGTGAATGCTGATTGAAGGTGGTCCCGCAAGCCGCACGCCGATGTCATTTGACAAGTCCTCAAGTGCATTTAATGCGATCACGAAGTCACGACCACCAGCACCATGTGGCTGTACGACAATCTCAGCAGTCCGCTCGGCGAGCAAGGCTGCAGATCGAGATGCATACATTGTCAGAACCAATTGACACATGCCGAAGAGAACAAGCAACAGCAGCGGGAGAAGCAGCATGACTTCCACAGCTGCTTCTCCCCTGTCGCCGTCGTCGCGTGTTGTCTGACTCATCCGAGATTGAGTCGATTTGCTTTGTCCTTGATACGAGTCGACAGTGTCGCTCCCACCGCAATCGCAAGTGCGATGAGTGCTGCGGCCATGACGACTGTCGTGGCACTGACTTCACCTCGCTCTCGATCCACTTCCAAGGAACTGGTGAATCTGATCCAGTAGTACTGAATGTATTGCTTGAAGTCGCTCATGTGAATTTCCTTTCTTGTTGTCTCTCTATACGGAGATCTCTGATCACAACACTCCGAGAGTGTTGGCGTAAGCCGGGTAACCGAGCAGGAGAATGAAACCCATGAAGAGAAGCACCATCGGAACTCCCATGCGCTCGGTCTGTTGCGCCGCATCGTGTTCGATCTGAGCCATTGAGCGCACCCGGAGGCTGGTTGCTTTCGCTGCCAAGGACTGACGTATCCGAGCGCCGTGTTCTCCCGCCAGCTGCAGTGAATTCGCGACGTCTACGAGTGCATCAACGTCACACATCTGCCCCACGTCTCGGAACTTGCTCCAGAGGTCGACTCGTTCAGTGCGTGCAGCGGCCATCAACTCGCGAAAAAGATCGAAGCACCACCCGTCACCCGAATCTCCCGCGGCGACGAAGGCTGACTCGATACCTGCTCCACCGGCAAGAAGGATGTTCACAAGGTCCAAGAACGCAGCGAAGGAATGCTCAAGTTGTTTACGGCGAAGTCGAGCACGGGCCTTGAGTCGCCGAGCCGGCTCGCAGCTTCCGAGGTACACAACAGCTGCCGCAGACAAAACCGCCACGAACGGCACAACATTGAACAGATTTGTCATTCCTACGACCAGGACCGCCGCGCAGATAATTGAACCCACGGTCCATACCGTCACTTCAGCTGCATGCAGTTCAGGCGAATATCCGAGAATCTCGAGATCGGTGAGAGGGGCTTCACGATGGAACTGCATCATGCTCACCTTTCGCCACAAATCTCACTGGTGCTTGAACTCGAGCCATCTTTGTGAGGAGCCACAGAGCTGTCGCAAACAGGGCACATAGGAAGATCAGCACGACAGCACCATCGGGAGTCGTAAATGGCTCCAGATATGACCTATTGAAGACGATCAGTCCGCAAATGAACACCGCCACGGAACCGATGACAATGCGTACAGAACTTCGCACGCGTGCACGACTGACCCAGATACGTAGGTTCATCTTGCTTTCTTCGCGCGCACAGTCTGCTAACTGGCTGAGGAGACTTATGAGGTCTCGAGACTGAAATCGTGTCGCTGTCACGAGTGCTGCCACAACAAGGTCACTCTGTGAAGTTGCGAGTGTGGCGGCAAACTGAAGGAGCGCACGCTCTGCCCCGAGATACTTTGTGTCGGCTGCCAACCGCTCGACTTCATGCTTGATTGCTCGCGGAGCAAGTTCGCCAGAGGCCATGATGGCTGACTCAAGCCCTCCTGCGGCACCAAGGGAATCGCGAAGTTGCTCGGTCCAACTAGCGATGGCCTCGTTGATCTCGTTTGGCGCTGGTCGTCGCCTTCGACTGTGGGCAGAATCTTCCGTCCGAGTTGGACGACTCAAGAAATGCAAGGCCACCTTGTCCAGAGGCACCAAGAGGCGTAGCCCGGTTCCTACGACCAATCCGGCACACATCAACAAAAGAGTGCTCATGAGAACCAACGCCGTGAGTCAAAGCCGTGATCTGCCAGAAGTTCAGAAGTGGCTCCACGCATCGCTGCAAAAGGTTGGACAGGCGTCGTGTGAGAGAACAGTTCGTTGGAAATGATCGAGTTTCCATCGGCATCAACTACCTCACGAATTGAAGAGATTCGACGCTTGCCATCCATGACTTCGATGTGAACGACGAAATGAAGTGCACTTGCGAGGAGCAAATTCACCGTCTCGGTGGGAAGACCCGAAGATGCCATCGACACATACGCGGCAAGCTTTGGGAACACCGAGCGTGTGGAGTCCGCATGCATCGTGCACATTGACCCGTTGTTCCCCTGACTCATCGCCAGAATCATCGGAAATGCTTCAGCTCCCCGCACTTCACCGACGATGACTCGATCCGGGTCCATTCGTAAGGCCATGCGGGTGAGAGCTGCCAAGTCAATCTCGCCCGATCCTTCAATGTTCGCCTCGCGTGACTGAAGCGCATCGTGGTCAGGGTGGAGATGAGCGAATTTGTCAATGCCTAACTCATAAGCATCCTCGATGGTGACGATTCGTTCAAACGGTGGGACTTCGTTCATCAGGGCACGGAGGAGAGTTGTCTTCCCGGAACCTGTACCTCCCGCGATGACTATGTTGCGGCGTGCGCGAACTGCTGCTGCCAAAAACGAGGACAATTGCTCAGTGAACATTCCCGACCGCATCAGGTCGCTCAGATTCGACTGATCGAACTTGTGACGTCGAATCACCATCGATGGGTGTGTTGACACGTCCATAGTTGCAAACATCCTGGATCCATCTGGCAGCTGAAGATTTAGCTCGGGATGCCCTGTGTCAAAACGCCGCTCTGTCCGCGTCAGTCGGGTGGCTGCTCGACGTATGAGATCGATGAGTTCTGCGTCACTATCGACGATTGGAGCCACCTGCTCGCGGTGACCATCTCGGTACTTCAACCAGACGGGGTTCGCTCCGCGAACGTGGATGTCGCTTATGTCGTCATTCTCCAGAAGTGGATCCAGCCGTCCGAGGCCGAGCACGAGCGAAACCGCTTCACTCACAAGTTTGTCCTCGTGGTGAGTGAGCAACACTCCTTCTATCGATGATCCGTTCAGACGAAACTTGTCTAGCTCTGACTTCGCAGCAAGCATCGCCACCCCGTGCTCTGACGCCACGCTGGTACCGAGTGAACCCGTACGACTGATCTCCAAGTGACGGTCGGCTAAAGCTGCACCGATACTGCGACTCAGATCGTCAACCAGACGTGCACGCGCCCGATCATTGTCCTCTCGCGAAGTTCTCATTGCTTCTGTCCCACTATCGCGAGGTGCACTGAATCTGCTGTGGCCATTTCTGCAGCGAATTGTGACGGCACACGAAGAGTGACAACGGCCTTCGGTTGAAACTCGCTTGGAAGTGCGACCGCAGAAACACTCGCACTGGGCTTGAGAGACAATGTTTCGACCCGCCCATCAGGGCGCTGAATTCGGACAGTGACAATGACGCTATGGCCGACTGTCACTGCCGGTGGGTACTGACCGTCCTCCAGTGCAACTGCAACAAGCGCTTGACTTGATGTTAGTGACGCATCTGGTCGCGTGAGAAGTGCCATGGGAAGTGGTCCGGGCTGTGCGACATCGCTCAGGACAACCAAGCCAGACAGATTCGAGGATTCGGAAGCATCGACAAACTGAGAAGCTGTGCTTTCTGGAACCTCGAATATGTCGAGATCTTCCACCGTTAGGACATGCCCAGATTCAAGTGGTCGGGTAGTACCTGCCACCTTGACTAGTGCGCTGGCATCATCACGAAGAGCAAGGGCAGCAATGCCACCACCAAGCACGAGCGTAAGGCCCAGGAGTGTTTCAGGTCCGCGCCGGACACCCTTGGACAGCGCTAATACGCGCAGAGACATAGAAGTTGACCCCCATCATTGAACTTTGTCTCCCAAGTGTGTGGCGTCCGACAGTAACGATGGCAGAGAGCGATTACCAGTCGCCCCTCAATCTTTTTTGCAAGAGCCTTTCAGCCCAATCAACCAGAGGTTGTTGGTTCCTCTGCGGGGGCTTCCTCTTCGGTGCCTTCGGTGCCGTCACCGGAGTCTTCATTGCCCGCGGGCCAGATGCGTGGCCACAGTTCTTCATACGAGGGGACCTCGCACTCCACGTCTGATGTCACAACTTCGGCTTGGGTCTCGGTCTTGGCGCTGGCGGCCACTTCTGCACGAGCCAAGTTTCGCATCGTGCTCAACACACCGAACGCTGTGCCGAACTCGTTCTGCTGTGCATTGACGGTCTCATACACCGCTTCATACTGTGTCTCGTCGGTGATGTAGTCCTTGATCAACACAAGAGCGGTGTCCCAAGTGTCAAGGAACACATACAGCTTGTCCACGCACTCGAGCACCGGATCGGCAGAGAGCACGGTCGCTTTACCAATTGACGTCGACAACTTAAGACGGTACTCCTTGTAACTGTCAGCGCGACCTTCCTCGTCTTTCAGTCGTTCGCCGAACTCTGAGCCTTCGGTTCCGAGATCTTGGTCGCGCACAAAGGACCACAGTGAGTCGACACGCGTCGACAACAAGTCAACGGAGACAGATAGGTCAGCGAGAGCTTCTGTCCAGATGCCGGTCATGGTTTCAAGGCGCGTCGCACGACGCTCTTCTGCTGCACTGTTCTGTCCCGACCGCAACGTGGCGAATGCACCCGCATATGCGACGAGCGCCGAAGAGAACACTGTCGCAAACGCAACGATGAACTCGGACGACTTGAAGAACGACTGCTTTGATCCATCCTTGTTGCGCTTCCTGCGTCGAAGAATCCAAAAGCGACGGCCGGCCTTGCCAGTTGAGATGCCCTCTGGCTCCACCGAATCTGCCGTCGTCGGTGGTTCTGGAATTGGAAGTTGGCCGTCCCCCGCGTCACTCACGCATTCAACAGTAGACCGGTTGGGCAGAGCCACCAGATTCCGCCGTAGCCTGAGAGACACTGTGACGACAATTCCCGACGTGCTTCCCGCCTCGAACGACCCCTGCTGGTGTGGCAGCGGTCGTAAGTACAAGCGGTGCCACAAAGGTTCTGAAGGACGCATTCAGCCTGGTGTCGTCAGCCCGATGCGACCGGTGCCAGGCCACATTGCAACGCCGCATTACGCCGACACTGGCGTCGTGAAGCGCACAGATGAAGCGCGTGTCAGAGCACCAGAGGTCATCGAGCGAATGCGTCACGCCGGGGTCATGGCCGCCGACATACTTCGTCGCGCCGGCGAAGTGGTGAAACCCGGTGTTACCACTGAAGAGATCGACATTTTCGTGCACGACCTCACCATCGAATGTGGTGCATACCCGAGCCCGCTCAACTATCACGGGTATCCGAAGAGCGTGTGCACCAGCGTGAACGAAGTCATCTGCCATGGCATTCCCGACTCTCGCGCTCTTGAAGAAGGCGACATCGTGAACCTTGATGTCACCGTCTTCCTGAATGGTGTGCACGGCGACACCAACGCAACGTTTCCGGTCGGCAGCATCAGCCAGACAGACGCCGATCTCATTCGCATCACCGAAGAATGCATGTGGAAAGGCATCGAGGCCGTTGTTCCAGGACAACCCATCAATGAAATTGGTCGCGCCATCGAGAACCATGCGAAGCAGCACAAACTGGGTGTGGTTCGTGCCTTCATCGGACACGGCATCGGTGAGAACTTCCACACCGACATTCAGGTGCTCCACTATTTCGACCCGCGACACACGATGGTCATGAGGCCAGGAATGACGTTCACGATCGAGCCGATGATCACTCTCGGCACATGGCAGCACCGCATGTGGGATGACGAGTGGACAGCGGTCACCTCTGACGGCAGCCGCACAGCGCAGTTCGAGCACATGGTCGTGGTCACCGAGACCGGCGTCGAGGTGCTCACCGCAGGGCCAGGAGCTGTGTCTCCCAGTGCCCCGTGGAAGCGGTAGTAGTTAGCCGTAGCGTTCCGGTCGTGATTCGTCCAGAGGACGCCGCGCGATACATCGCCTTTGATCGCACCGAATGGGCCGACCTTCGTGCATCGACGCCTCTGACCATTCGCGAGCGCGACCTCGCGGAACTTCGCGGCATCAACGAGTACATCGAGCTAGACGAAGTCGCTGCCGTGCACCTACCAATCACGCGGCTTCTCAACTTGTATGTGAGTGCCACTCAGAACCTGCACAAGGTGTCGTCCACATTCCTCGGCACGATCGCACCGAAGGTTCCCTACATCATCGGCGTTGCCGGGTCAGTCGCCGTGGGAAAAAGCACGTTCGCCCGAATCCTCCAGGCGCTACTTGCACGATGGCCTGAACACCCGAAAGTCGACCTCATCACCACTGATGGTTTCTTGCTCCCGAACCAAGTGCTGCTTGATCGCGGCATCATGAATCGCAAAGGTTTTCCCGAGAGCTACGACACCAAGCAATTGTTGCAGTTCCTTCGTGAGGTCAAAGGTGGCGCCCCGGAGGTCTCGGCACCGGTGTACAGCCATGTTCTATATGACATTGTTTCCGAAGCTGAAGTCGTCATTCGTCAGCCCGACATTCTCATTCTCGAAGGACTCAACGTGTTGCAGGTCGGCGCCGAGACAGATGAGTTCGTGTCGGACTACTTCGACTTCTCGATCTACATCGACGCCGACGAAGGCCACATTGAAGACTGGTACATCGACCGTTTCAAGACCTTGCGTGAGACGGTGTTCAAAGATCCAAACAGTTTCTTTCGAAACTACGCACACCTCAATGAAGACGAAGCGATTGAAATCGCACGCGGCATCTGGCGTGACATCAACGGCAAGAACTTGTCTGAGAACATCGAGCCGACGAAGGCTCGCGCGTCACTCGTGGTTCAAAAAGGACACGACCACCGCGTGACCGGAGTGCATCTGCGCAAGCTTTAGCGATGAATCGCGTTCAGGTAGTTGTACACGGTGATTCGTGATACTCCCATCGCGTCTGCCACGTCTTCCACTGCTCGGCGCAAAGTAAACGCCCCGAGCTCGTCGAGCAAACGAATGGCCTTTTGTTTGTCGTTACGTGACAGTCGCGAGAGTGGGCCGCCTAGTTCGCGTTCAACCGAGTCAATGAGGCGATCAAGCGCACCATGAAGTGGTGGAAGTCGCACGAGTGCGACGGTCTTTCCTTCCCACTGAATCGGAATGTCAGCTGGTTGCTGGTCATCTGACGACACAATCTGCGCACCGAGTGCAGCAAGCATCGGACTGATGGCTGCGAGGAGGGGGTGTTGAGCAGCGTCCATTTATTCGGGTCGTTCCGCATGGACACTGACGTGAGTCGCACCGTTTTTGTAGGCGGCATCAAGCAAGGCTGCGACAGCGGTCGCGACCGACTCGCTTGGCGCTGAGAACGTGGAGCCGAACGGACCGAAATCGACAGCGAAACCGAGCGCCTCAACAGCAGCAACAGCAGCTGTCACGTGCGGACCCGGCTCACCTTCGATGAACGGTTCGATGGTGAATTCAACGTCGATATGTCGAGCCACGTACTGATGCTAAGCGATGACCGCACGGTAACTCACCAGCCGAGGCAGAACCAGCGCGAGAGTGTCTGGAAGAAAGTTCTTCGCGGTGAGCCACTCGACGAGATGATGTGGCTTCACCCACTCCGCCCTCTGCACTTCACCGTCAGCGAATTGAAAGGGTCCGTTGTGAACAATCGAGTAACACCAGGCGAGTAACAACGCAGATTCGTCGTCGTAGGCACCACTACCAAGTGGCTGCAAGATGGCGCTGTCGATGCCCAGTTCTTCCGCAAGCTCGCGATGCGCCGCCGCCTCGGGATCCTCCCCAGGTGCGATGACTCCACCGACGGCACAATCCCACCACTCGGGCCAGAGATCCTTGTGCTCTGCGCGCTGATGGATGAGCAGGTCTCCGTCATCAGAAAGCACCGCGATGAACACCGAGCGGTGGCGCAAGTTCTCGCGACGCATCTGTGCGCGTGTGACGAGACGAAGAACATTGCCACTGCGATCGACTTCTTCGACCATTTCGGCTTCGGCGCCCTGCCTTGCTGACATGGGCATGTGCCTACCATTGGGCATGGCTAAATCCTCGGAGACCGGCAGCACCGACAGCGTGCGCGAGCGACATGGGGCACCGGTCGGCGTGCTCGAGCAGGCCTCTGACGTGTTCGACCAGACAGTCGCTTTGCGCCGCAATCTGCATCGCTGGCCAGAGTTGGGCAACGACCTGCCAAAGACTCGCGAGCAGGTGATGGAGCAGATTCAACACCTCCCCCTCGACATCACGTTGCACTCGACCACAAGTGGCATCGCGGCGATGTTGACAGGTGACAAGCCTGGTCCGACGGTGTTGCTTCGCGGCGACATGGACGCATTGCCAATGCCTGAGGACACCGACATCGATTTCAAGTCGAACGTGGACGGCATGATGCACGCCTGTGGTCACGACCAACACACCGCCATGTTGGTCGGTGCAGCCAAGGTGTTGTCTGCGCGCAAGTCCGACATCGCGGGACGCGTGTTGTTCATGTTCCAACCCGGTGAAGAAGGCTTCGGCGGTGCCAATTACATGTTGGATGAAGGCATCTTGGATGTGCCTCATCTCGCCGACGGATCCGAGTCACCCGTCACGGGTGCATTCGCGTTGCATGTGTCGACCAACATTCCGAACGGAATGCTCGCCATCAAAGGTGGTCCGACGATGGCTTCGAGCGACACCTTGTCGATCACCATCACAGGAAGAGGTGGTCATGCCAGTTCGCCGCACTTCGCACTCGACCCCGTCCCTGTCGCCTGCGAAATCGTGCAGGCACTTCAAATCATGGTCACGCGCCGACTCGATGTCTTCGACCCGGGCGTCGTCACCGTCACCACAATCAGCGCCGGCACCGCGAGCAACGTCATTCCAGAGTCGGTCGTAATCAAAGGCACCATTCGCGCTGTAAGCGAAGGAACGCGCAACAAGATCCATGACAACATCCGTCGTCTTGCTGAAACCATCGCAGCAGCACACGAGATGACTGCCAACGTCGAACTTGGCTGGGGTTACCCCGTCACCGTGAACGATGCAGACTTCGCAGACTTCGCATTCGATGTCGCAACTGCACTGGTGGGTGACAAAGCCGTCATCAAGATGCCGGCACCTGTCATGGGCGCTGAAGACTTCAGCTACGTGCTGAACAAAGTGCCGGGCTCGATGATGTTCCTTGGTGCGTCACCAGATGGCGTCGACCCACGCACGGCCCCACCGAACCACAGCAACCGCGCAGTGTTCAACGAAGCCACGATGAAGAACGGTGTTGCGATGTACACCTCGATGGCGTTGCGCCACCTCGGTATTCCGTTGTCCTGACTCGGTCAACGACCTGAGTGTCCGAAACCACCACCGCGGTCATTGCCGCCAAGTTCATCAACAACCACCCAGTCCACGTCTTCCACTTTCTGAATGACGAGCTGGGCGATGCGATCACCTCGTGACACGCGATACGGCCGTGTCGGGTCTGTGTTCAACAGCACCACTTTCAATTCACCGCGATAACCAGAGTCGATCAAACCGGGTGCATTCACCACACTGATTCCGTGGTTCAACGCAAGACCACTGCGTGGCAACACGAACCCTGCATACCCCTCAGGCAGCGCGATGGCAATACCCGTGGGCATGAGCAGTCGTCCACCAGCTGGCGCAATGACACCGTCGTTGCGCGCATGCAGGTCAGTTCCGGCATCGCCATGACTCGCAGTGCGTGGCAAAGGCAGGGATTCATCGAGTTGCTTGATGTGAACCGCGACCATTGCCCTCACGCTAGGCATTCCAATCCCTTCTCTCCCAGACCAGCGACCTAGATTGTCTGGGTGCTGATTTGGATGGACCTAGAGATGACCGGTCTCAATCCAGAAGTGCACACCATCGTCGAAATCGCCACCATCGTCACCGATGACGAGCTGAACGTGGTGGCCGAGGGGCCCGATCTTGTCATTCATCAGCCCGATGATGTGCTGGCTCACATGGAACCGATCGTTGTCGAGATGCACACCAAGTCGGGGCTGCTCGAGGCCATCAAGACGTCGACCATGTCCTTAGATGAAGCCACTCGCCTGACGCTCGATTTCATCCGTGAACACAGCCCAGAGCCGAACAAGATTCCGCTGTGTGGAAACTCGATTGGCACAGACCGGCGCTTCCTTGCCAAGTACATGCCCGACATCGAACACTGGTTGCACTACCGGTGCGTCGACGTCTCGAGTGTGAAGGAACTCGTGAAGCGTTGGTACCCAGGTCTTGAACATGCACGCCCATCGAAGGGTGGCACGCATCGTGCACTCGACGACGTCAAAGAGAGCATCAGCGAGTTGCGTTTCTATCGCGACAAGATCTTCAAGGAGAAGAAGTCGTGAGTACCGAAGCCCCTCGCCCGTTGAAGCAAGAACAGATTGAAGCGACTGACGAAATCACCGAGGTCGCGCCGGGAATCTTGCGCACCATGTTGCCGATTGACTTCACCGGACTCGGTCACGTGAACATGTATGTGCTCGAAGATGAGCGTGGCGTCGCGGTCGTCGACCCCGGTCTTCCGAACAAAGAATGTTGGGTCGCCATCAAGCAGCGTCTGAAGAACATCGGCGTGCCGATGCGCCGTGTGCATTCGATTATCGTCACGCACAGCCACCCAGATCACTTCGGCGGTGCAGAGCGCATCCGAGACAAGTCGGGTGCCGACGTCGTGGCACACCGATTGTTCCGTTCCTGGTGGAACCCCGACGAACCAGGCGATCTCGATCCTGAGGAACTGGCGCTCTACAGTGCGCGTCCACGTGAGCACGTCCCGTGGGGTGGCCCCGACATGGAGATTCCCTGGAAGCGACGCTTCCCGATGAACATCATCCGCCCACCGCACCGCATGGTTCCCATGCCCACGCCGTCCATTCGTCTGCGTGAGCATGACACCATCAAGTTCGCACGACGTGAATGGTTCGCTATTCACACGCCTGGTCACACCGAAGACCACCTGTGCCTGTTCGATCCCGAAGAGGGCGTGCTCATCACTGGCGACCATGTGTTGCCCACCATCACGCCACATGTGCCCGGTTTGTCAGCATCAGATGACCCACTCAGCATGTTCTACGCGTCACTGGACAAGGTCGGTCAACTCGGTCAGCAAGTGAAGGTCGCATTGCCCGCACACGGCAACCCGTTCCACGACATCACCAAGCGCACCGAAGAAATCAAAGAGCACCACGACGACCGCCTGCAGAGGTTGCGCGACGCCTCGAACACGCTCAATCGGCCTGCATCAGTGATGGAGTTTGCCACCTATCTGTTCTCGCCTCGCGCCCAAGGTCCGATGGCACACAGCGAGACCTATGCCCACCTCGAGCATCTGCGCCTTCGTGGCGAATTCGAGTGCCGCAACAAAAGCGGCATCCTCGAATACGTGTTGGCGTAGGTCGTCAGCGCTTAGCGCGCACCGAACCACATCCCCGCTTGCACAATCGTGTCTGCCTCAACAAGCAAAACGACTTCTTGTGGCGACATGTCGAAACGGTGCACATCGACTTTTGCAACTGGTGTGATGCCGTCATGATGTTCCACCACGAAACGCACGTTCTCGCGTAAGTGTCGGCTTGTGAGCAATTGCTCTTCCATGATCTCCCAGTACGCGGCGTTATTCATATGTTCCAGCGCATCGAAGTCCGAGAAGCGTGTCACCCACTGTGATGTCGAATGTAACGCCCCACTTGCTTGCACCACACTCGGCTTCACAACATGGCGTGCACCAACAACGCGGCCACCTGTTGATGTCCCCCACACCTGATGAAGTGTCGGTGTGAGTTCTTTCGGCCGCATCGTCTTCATGTCGATGTGCACCCACAGTGCTGACGCATCGACCAGCACGCGACCAGATTCATCGACCATCTGAGTGCGTCGCTCAGCCCAGTGCGACCCGAGACCAGCGACCCACGTCGCGAGCGAGAGGCGCTGAAGATAGGTCGGAAACGAGTGAACGTCGATCAGCGTGCGTCGCACCACCCATCCGTGCAGATCGTTACCGACGACTCCCGTGTCTTGACCGTCGTCTTTAGCGATGTCCTGCAGATATCGAGCAAGGGAATCAAGTCGGCACCGGCCTCCAGGGCTTGCATCACCCAGACGGATAGGTCGTGTTGCTCGAAATAGCCGACCAGCGACCGGAGGTGCCACGCAGTCGAGGGCGGCCACTTTGTCGTACAAGGTCACGACCTCGACCATAGAGCCCCACCTTCCTCCTCGCACCCCTTGTGCCACAAGGGTTTGGCGAGCTTGTGGAAAAACCGCTTGCCAGGGCTGACAAATGTGTGGTTAGGTTGACACTTCATGAGTTCAAACGCCGCTGCAAAAACCTTCTGGTCCACGGGTAGCCCCGTGGTCTTTGCTGCGCGCGCATTTTCCTATGCCGTGGCCTTTACGACCGCGACGTATGCCATGTGGTTTACCAAGCCGATGGCAGCGAAGCATTCGAATAAGCGCACCGCCCGGCACCTCACGAAGGCTCAGATGTAGCGAAAAGCTCCATACAAGCCGCAGAGGCCGCCGGGTTCCACGAACCGGGCGGCTTTTTTGTTGCCCACATTCACCTTCACACACAGAAAGCAGACACCATGTACACAGCAATCAACAAAGAAATCGGCGGAGTCGCACTCCGTGAAGAGCCGGCACGTTTGTCGGCTCTGCGCTGCAGCGATGGCAACGGAACGTTGTCGTACCTCTTCTTCTCTGAGGAATACGTCGACATTCAGCGTGCCAAGGCGATCTGCGCCAAATGCACATCTGCACGTGACTGCCTGCAAGGCGCCCTCGAACAGCTCGAGCCGTGGGGCGTTTGGGGAGGTGAGTTGCTCGAGATGGGACGCATCGTGGCAGTGAAGAAGCCACGAGGACGTCCACCCACAAAATCGCGCCCGGTCATCGAGATCGACGAGGTACCCATTCCTCGTCACCTCGTAGCCTGACCATGTGAGAATCCGTCGGAATCTCCTTGTCTGGTCGACCGTGGCGGCACTTGTCGTCGCCATCGTCGGGGGTTGGCTGTTCAGCTCGGCCTCCGACGACGGCGTCGACGCCAATCTCACGAACCCGGGTGTCGTACAAGACCCCACCATCGGCACTAATGCGGTCTCACGTGGCGAGCAACTACCCGCAATCAATCTGCCCTCCGTGGCAACGGGCGAGATGACCGCGATCTTCCCTCAGGGCCGCCCACTCGTCATCAACTTCTGGTTCTCCACCTGCGAGCCCTGTCGTCGTGAAATGCCGGCACTGCAAGATGTCAACCAACAACTGTCGGGCAAGGTCGACGTCATCGGCGTGAATCCGAATGACACTGCCGATGTCGCCGCACAATGGGCCGCTGACATCGGGGTTACCTTCCCGCTCTACACCGACCGCGATGCGGAACTTCTCACCAAAGTGGGAGTCGGCACCATGCCCACCACATTGTTCGTGTCCACTGACGGCGTCGTCGTCGACACCCATGCTGGTGAAATCACTGCCGACGAATTGCGTGCTGCCATCACCAAGAACTTCGGCATCAAGGCGTGAACCATGGAAGGTGATTTCGCCTACAGCTTCATCCTCGGTGTACTTGCTGCCGTGAACCCATGCGGCTTCGTGTTGTTGCCGACCTATCTCTTGTACTTTCTTGGTCTTGAGAGCCATCGTGAATCGACACAGACCGCGTCACTTCGTCGTGCGCTCACTGTCAGCGCGGCAGTGAGTGGCGGTTTCATCGCGGTGTTTCTCGTGGTCGGCATCATCACGCGCTTGTTCACCACTGTTCTCTCCGACAACGCCAAGTACGTCGGGCTCCTTGTTGGTGTAGTGCTCACCGTGATGGGTGTGGCGATGCTCACTGGGTGGAAGCCGACGTTCTTGCGACCATCAATCACTGCGGATCGTGACACCACCGTCCGGGCAATGTTCGTGTACGGCATCGCCTACGCGGTTGCATCAATCGGATGCACCATCGGTCTTCTCACCACGGTCGTACTCGGTTCAGTCGGCCGCCACGGATTCGCGTCGGGCGTCGCAAGCATCGTGCTGTACGGCCTGGGAATGGCACTCTTCGTCACTGCACTCACCGTCACACTTGCCAGCGCGCAACGAGGGCTCCTCACATTTGCACGCAACAGCATGCGTCACGTCGACAGAGTGTCCTCGGTGTTCATCACGCTCGCAGGCCTGTACCTCACGTGGTACTGGTACGGAGCAGTCACAGAACGAGCGGCAGGTTCGATCACTGGCACTGTTGATGATTGGCAATCGTCGGTGACGTCGTTTCTACAAGATCAAGGTGCGTGGCGACTTGCCAGCGTATTCACACTGATCGTGGTCATCGCACTCGTCACGGTGCGAGTCGCGACATCGTCCACGAATCGCGATCGCGAACGTATCTGAACCGGTCGTGCAAGCGGCTTGGCCGACCTTGCCAGAACTCAATCGACACGGGGATGAGACGCCATCCACCCCAATTCTCTGGGCGCGGAACCTCTTTGCCTTCGAAACGAGCGGTCATGTCGGCCACCATTGATTCCAATTCGTCACGGTTTGCGAGCACCTGGCTTTGTGGTGACGCCCACGCACCGATCTGTGACGCGCGAGGACGGCTGGCGAAATAATCATCGCTCTCAGCCGCCGACACCTTCATGATGTTTCCTCGCACGCGAACCTGACGATGAAGATCAAGCCAGGCGAACACAGCTGATGCCACCGGATTTTCCTCCAGCTGGGCACTCTTTGCGCTGTCATAGTTGGTGTAGAACACGAAACCGCGTTCATCGGCTGCGCGCGCAAGAACGACACGTGCATCAGGGGCACCCAAGGCATCGACCGTCGACAGTGTCATCGCGTGTGGTTCAGCAATACCGGCCTCTTCGGCCTGTGAGTACCACAGGTTGAATTGCTCGAATGGGTCACTGTTCAGGTCACCGATGTCGAGTCCAGCAGTCTCGTACTGAATACGACGGTCGCGGATGCTCATGTGTCGTTGCTCATCACTTCGCAGTGATCGACGTGGCTCCGCGCATGTACGGCACGAGAACCTCAGGGATGCGCACGGACCCGTCTGGCTGGCGATGGTTCTCGCAGATCGCTGCCCACACGCGTGGCACGGCGAGTGCAGAGCCGTTCAATGTGTTGGCGATCTCGGTGCCCTTCTGCCCGTGTCGCTTGAAGCGAATGTCGGCACGACGGGCCTGATAATCGCTGAACCAGCTCACCGAGCTCACCTCGAGCCACGCATCGCAACCTGGTGCGTACACCTCGATGTCGAAACTGCGGTGGTGGCTACCACCCATGTCGCCTATGCAGATTTCGATGATGCGATACGGCAACTCGAGCGCAGTCATGAGTGCCTCAGCACGCGACACCAACTCCTGAAGAAGCTCGGGAGCTTGCTCAGGTGTGGCCACCGCGAGAATCTCTACTTTGTCGAATTCGTGTGCGCGCAACATGCCCCGTGTGTCGCGACCAGCAGAACCCGCCTCACGGCGGTAACACGGGGTGTACGCCATGAGCCGTGCAGGAAGTTGCGCTTCGTCGAGGACTTCACCGGCATACAGCGAGGTGAGTGGAACTTCGGCAGTCGGGATGGTCCACAAGTCGTCGCGCTCGATGGCGAATGCATCGTCGGCGAACTTCGGTAGATGACCCGTCGCAGTCAGCGTCGCGGTGGTGACAAGAGATGGGGGCCGAATCTCTTCGAATGCATCGGCGTTGCGATCGAGTGCGAACTGACACAAGGCGCGAGCCAACGTGGCACCGAGTCCGCGCTGCATCGTGAACATGGCACCAGAGATTTTTGTGGCACGTTCGTTGTCGAGAATGCCGAGTGCGGTCGCCGTCTCCCAATGCGGCACACGCTGGTGGTCGCCAAAGGTGGCTGGCATGTTGACAGGACCCTTCACGACCGGGTTGTCTGCATCAGACGCACCATCGGGAGCGTCGACATGAGGCATGTTCGGAATGCGAAGCATGACTTCACGTAACTGGCCCTGTAGCTCGTCGAAGTCGACCTGCAGTTGTCGCTCGGTGTCGCCGAGAGCACGGCTTTCAGCCATGACAGCCTCGGCCTCGTCGTTCTTACCCGCCTTACGCAAGCCACCGACCTGTTTTGACAGATCGTTCACTCGTGCACGAAGTGCGTCGCGCTCTGCAGTGAGGTCGCGCAGCTTGGTGTCGAGTGCGACGGCGGCGTCGATTTGTGCCGACACCTCGGCCTTGCCTCGGCGCGCCAGTGCCGTGCGCACTGCATCGAGGTCACTGCGCAGCAGACGGACATCAATCACGTCGATGAGGCTAGCGGTGGACTGTGTTGTTGACCGTGCCAGTTTCGTAGTGTGAGAAGCGTGTCTGGTGTGGTCGTTGAAGATCTCGTCGTGTCGTACGGCGACCTTCGAGCAGTCGACCATGCAAGTTTCACGGCTTCGCACGGTGAAGTGACCGTCATCCTCGGCCCGAATGGTGCGGGCAAGACCTCAACAATCGAGGTCTGCGAAGGCTTCCGCGTCGCCAGTGCAGGCAACGTCTCCGTTGCAGGTCTCGATCCGATTCGTGACCACGCACAGCTCACCCGAAAGATGGGCGTGATGCTGCAAGGAAGTGGGGTATACCCCAGCTCCCGTGTGCACGAGATAGTCCGTCTCTATGTCGACTTGTATGACAAAGGTGCCTCAGCAGCTGCTCTTGTCGACCAGGTCGGTCTTGGCCATCGCCGTGGCCATAGTTGGAAACGTCTATCAGGTGGAGAACAACAACGACTGTCGTTGGCACTCGCTCTCGCTGCGGTCCCCGAAGTCGCGTTCTTGGATGAGCCGACAGCAGGTGTCGACGTGTCGGGCCGCCAAGACATCCGTCGCATCGTGGCTGATCTTGCCGCTACTGGCTGTGCGGTAGTGCTCGCCACGCATGAACTTGACGAAGCAGAACGCATCGCCGATCGCATCGTCATTTTCCACCACGGCCGTGTCGTTGCAAACGGGACACTCGCTGAACTTCGTGCCGGCAACGATGGCCTGCGTTTCTCTAGCTCACCCGCTTTGGACGACAGGGAACTTGCCCGACATCTCGGTGCTGAGGTGACTCGTGGCGCCGACGGTCACTTCGTGGTGTCCGCTGACCCGACTCCGTCACTTGTTGCGCGACTCAGTCAGTGGTTGGCCGATCATTCACTTCCACTGAATGACCTGCGCACCTCTGAGACGCTCGAAGCAATCTTCCAACGCATCGTCGATTCGATCGGAGACGGACGATGAAGCAATGGCGCGCCCAGACATTGGCCGAGTTGCGTCTTCTCGCTCGCAACGGTGAGCAGCTACTTCTCACAATCGGCATACCCGTGTTGCTTCTCGTGTTCTTCTCCGTCGTCGACGTGTTGCCGACCGGAGAGGGCGATGCGATTGACTTTCTCCTACCAGGGGTGCTCGCCATCGCGCTCATGTCGACAGCAATGGTCAGCCTTGGCATCGCCACTGGTTTCGAACGCTCATACGGGGTGTTGAAACGACTCGGCGCCACCCCGCTTGGTCGTCCTCGATTGATCGCCGCGAAGGTCGCCAGTGTCGTGAGCGTGCAGGTCTTTCAATTCGTCGTTCTCGCCATCATCGCCGCATTGCTCGGTTGGTCTGCGAGCGACATGAACATCGCAGCCCTTCTCATCGGTTTTCTCTTCGGCACAGCCAGCTTCGTGGGCATCGGCTTGCTGCTTGCCGGAACACTTCGAGGCGAGATCAACCTCGCAGCCCAAAACGGCTTGTACCTATTGATGTTGTTGCTGAGCGGAATGATCATCGATGCCGACTCAATGCCTGCCGCGCTCAACTCACTCGCAACTGCCTTGCCCTCTGGCGCGCTCGCGACGATCTTCCGCACTGCGACGGGCCATTCTTCTGACGCACTTGCCGGCCCCACCATGGTTCTCATCGCCTGGTCTGCCGCGGCATTGACTCTCACAGGTCGCAACTTCAGTTGGTCGCCGAGCGACTCGCGCCGCTGAGTCAGAGGTCTTTGCGCATCACGTCGACGCGGTGATGACCCAGCGCACCGACACGAACGTGTACCCAGCCATGACGGGCGTACCACTCACTTTGATCATGGGTGTACAAGAACAACAACGCCACCCCAAGCCGCGCGGCTTCACCTTCGACATGTTCGAGCAATGCATTGGCGACCCCACGTCGCCGGGCGTCGGGGCGCACGAACAGCGCCGCCAACCATGGCCCTGGCTCTGTTGCATCTGGTAGTTCGTCGTCTGACACCAATGACGCTGTGCCGACCACTTCGTCGTTCAGCCACGCCACGTACACGAACGGAAGCTCGTCGTCTGATTCATCAGACTCAGCAACAATCTGCAGGTAGGTGTCAGGGGTGTCGGCGGGAAATGAGTTATGCCATTCTGCGTAGCTCCACGTCGCCACGACATTGCGGACGTCGGCGTCGGGCGGAATGCGCCCGCAATGAATCATCGTGGTTCTGGTGCGGCCTTCACGCGACTGAAGGCTTCTTCGACGTCTTTGTACAACAAGACATCGTCAGTACCGACGATCTCTGCGTCTGATGGTGCTGAGTTCGGCTTGTACGACTGACGATCATTGAAGCCACCCATGAACTTCTTAAAGAACAGATAGATGATGACGAACCACATGAAGACTGATCCGCCCAGTTTCATGATGCCGCCCGCCGCTTGCTGGTCAGACAACACCGAGACGCCCCACACGCGCACCGGAATGTCGTAATGGTCGTACACCGACCCTTCCGCAAACGTGAGCCACCCGGCTGGGACGGTGGGCACAAGTGACATCGCGAACATGTAGATCATCATTCCGCCGACCGACATACGAAGTTCCTGCGCAGGGCCACACACGGGCAACCACATCAAGAGCGCTGAGGTCACCACCAGCACATGCACTCCGTAGTGCAAAGGTCCGTTGCTGGCACTCGCATTCACAATGCCCGGAATATGCGTGATCATGACCACCAAATTGAAAAGTACTCCTGCGATGGCGGGACGGGCGAAGAATCGCACGACTGTGTAGGTGCGGGCATTCCCGACCAGCAATCTGAACAGCCACTCTGGGATGGCAAGCAAGGCGAGCGGCGGCACGAAATACGAGAGCGACATGTGTTGCACCATGTGCACCGAATACAGGTACTCCTCCGAGATGTCGTGCACCGGCCAATCGGTCGTGCCCCACAGCAGCAACATGGCGAGCACGAAGTAGGACACCTGGCGACGCGTGACGATGTTTCCTTCAGGTGCAAAGCGAGGGCCGATGACCTTCACTGCGTATGTGTACGCCCCAAAGAGGAATGCAATGAGCACCCACACCTCGATGTGGAGCTGGAAGCGCCACGGGTCTTGACTCACCTGTTCGGCGGCTGCGCGAAACATGGCCTATCTCCGTTCGAAGGGAACTACGAAAAGAATTGAAACGTCGCAAGCGCCGCGAAGTAACAACCGAGTGCCAACACGAGGCCGGCGTAGAACATGAAGCTGAAGAGCTTGTTGTCGAACTTCAAATGCATGAAATACGACACGACAATGATGAACTTCGCCACCATCATGATCATCAATGACGGCATGAAGAACGGACCAAAATCCACGTAATACGTGGACACTTCGAGCGCAGTGATGACAGCGAGGATGATCGCGACTTTGATGTAGCCACCATCAGTGAGACCGTGCTGTTCGTGCTCGGTGTGTTCTGCGTGTTCGGTAGCCGTTGACATGGTTGCTGAGTGTCCTTCCGAGGTCAGGCGGGGATGAGGTAGACGAGAGTGAAGATGATGATCCAGACGACATCCACGAAGTGCCAGTAGAGACCCACGATCTCAACTGACTCTGCTTTGTCGCGGGTCACACGATTCTTCTGGATGATGCTTCGGGTGACGAGCAACATGATGACTCCGACCGTCACGTGCACGCCGTGGAAACCAGTGAGGGTGTAGAAGCTCGAGCTGAAGAGGCTCGTGGTGAAGCCCAGTCCTTCGCGGTAAAACGCGGTGAACTCATACACCTGGCCACCAACGAAGGTTGATCCGAGAAGAGCGGTCACGAGAAGCCACAAGTTTGTCTGCTGATCATTTCGACGCTGGGCGGAACTGACCGCCAACACCATTGTGAGCGACGACATGAGCAATACGAAGCTGCTGACAGAGGTGAACGGAATGTCGTAGATCTGGTTCGGATGAGGGCCATTTGCCACGCGACCGCGATACAGCATGTAGGTGGAGATGAGCCCACCGAAGAGCAGGCACTCTGAACCGAGGAACAACCACATCGCAAGTTTGTTGTTCGACAAACCCGTCGAGGTGACATGGGCGCCATGGCCGGCGTCGTGTGCTGCGTGCACTGCTGTGTCAGCCATGGCTCGCCAACTCCTTCGACGCTCCACCTGCAGGCGGGTCATAATCCGAGTCCTCCGCGACAGATGGCTCCATGACCCATCCGAACGAGGACAAGAGCACGACGGCTGCGCCGACGACCATCACCGGAACGCCGTAGAGCACGCCGAGACCGAGAACTCCGACGCCGATTGCCAACAAGAGCGGCCAGTACGAAGCAGACGGCAAGTGAATGTGGCTCTCGGCGTTGGCCTCTTCGTTGCGAACGATTTCTTCGCCGGTCGCGATCGCCTTCATCATGTGCGTCGCCTCATCCTCCACATACTTGCGATGGAAGAACTCGTCGAGGTGATGCACGGTCGGGATGCGGTCGAAGTTGTGTTCCTTCGGTGGGCTCGTGGTTATCCACTCGAGCGTGCGTGCATCCCACGGATCAAGCGGTGCCTGCTTGCCCTTACGTGCTGTTTGCACCATGTTGATGAGGAAGAACAACACTCCGAGTGCGAGCACGAACGAGCCGACCGAGGCGATCATGTTCCAGAAGCCGATGTTGAAGAAGCCTTCACCTGCGCGGGCTTCAGTCCACACGTACATACGGCGTGGCTGACCTTGCAGACCGAGAATGTGCATCGGACCGAAGGTCATGTTCATTCCGATGAACATGAGCCAGAAGTTCCAGCTGCCCAACTTCTCGTTCAGCATCTTGCCGAACATCTTCGGCCACCAGTAGTAGAAGCCAGAGAAGAGACCGAACACCATTCCACCAAACAACACATAGTGGAAGTGGGCCACGATGTAATACGTGTCGGTCTGTTGCGTGTCAGACGGTGCAACCGAATGGGTGACACCAGAGAGACCACCGATCGTGAACAACACGACGAGACCAATGGCGAACTTCATTGCCGTGGTGAACCAAATCTTGCCACCCCACATAGTGAGGGTCCAGTTGAAGATCTTCACTCCCGTTGGGATGGCGATCGCCATCGTCGCGATGGAGAAGACTGCCACCGACACCGGTCCGAGACCTGCTGCGAACATGTGGTGAGCCCACACACCGAAACCGACAAACCCGATTGCCGCACCAGAGAACACGACGAACGGATACCCGAACAGCGGCTTACGTGAGAACGTCGGCAGCACTTCGGAGATGATTCCGAAGGCCGGAAGAATGAGCACGTACACCTCGGGGTGTCCGAAAATCCAGAACAAGTGCTGCCAGAGCAATGGGTCCGCGCCTTGTGAAACGTCGAAGAAGGTGGCGCCAAAGGACCGTTGGAACATGAGCAGCACCAACGCCACGGTGATGACCGGAAGCGAGAACACCAGCAGGAACTGCACGACGAGGATCATCCAGGTGAACACCGGAAGCTTCATCATGGTCATACCAGGAGCGCGCATGTTCAGCACGGTCACGATCAGGTTGATCGAACCGATGAGCGAACCGAGACCTGCGATCTGAAGGCCGAGGGTCCAGAAGTCGACACCATTGCTCGGTGAGAACACTGGTCCTGAATTCGGCGCGTACATGAACCAACCACCGTCTGCGGCAC
>SXWG01000157.1 GCA_005789925.1 Actinomycetota bacterium
CACCAGCCGGAATGACAAAGACGACCAACCTGCCGAGGAACCAGCACCCGTGTCCTCGCCAGAGCCTGTTGCCACACCGACGCCTGCACCTCTTGTCGAGGTCAGCGTCGCAGCGCCCGAGACAGAAGTTGTTGCTGCTCTGGCAGTTGATCGAGCGTCAGCCATACTCACGTTGCCGAATGGTGAACGAGTTGAATTACACGAGGGGGTGTACGTCGTCGGTCGCAACTTGGAATGCGACATTGTCATCAGCGACAGCAATGTGAGCCGCACGCACGCTGAGTTCGCAAGCGCGAATGGTGACGTGGTCGTGCGTGACAGAGGAAGTACCAATGGCACCAAAGTGAATGGTGTGCAGATTGCCGGCGATCAGTTGCTGCAAAGCGGCGATGTCATCAACTTCGGTACTGCACAGGTTCGGTTCGAAACCGCCTGATGACCGATCAACTGCTGTCCGTCCTGAAAGTGGCGTTGCTGGCGTTGGTGTATCTCTTCTTTGCCCGCGTGTTGTGGGCAGTGTGGAGCGAAGTGCGCACCCCAGTACCTGCTGAAGGTGCGCGCATTCGTCGGGGTCGTACGACCGTCACATCGACTAACGAATCAACGAAGAAGGTCAAGGTGAAGCATGCCAGAGGGCTTCCGGCTGTGGTCGTGGTCGAGCCCCGAGAGTCACGTGGCCAGCGCTTCAGCGTGCTCGATAACCTCACCGTTGGTCGTGCCGACGACAATGCGGTTCCCATGCCTGACGACACCTTTATCTCCACTCATCACGCCACTTTCCAGAATCGCGAAGGTTCGCTGTGGATTGTTGACTTGAATTCGACGAACGGCACCTTTGTGAACGGACAAAACGTTGCCGGTGAGAAGAAGTTGCGCTCGGGTGACCGAGTACAACTTGGAAGCACCGTCATGGAAGTGCACTGATGCAATTGCGCTGGGGAGCTCACACTGACACTGGAAAAGTGCGTCAACAGAATGAAGACGCGTTGCTCGCCGAAGCTGGCCTCTTTGCTGTCGCTGATGGCATGGGTGGACACAATGCCGGAGAAGTCGCCAGCGCACTCGCGGTCACCACGTTGAAGACAGGACTTCGCGAAGGCATCGCCACCAGCGACGTGCTCCGCAACCTCGTGCAACAAGCCAACTCGGTCATTTACACCGCCAGCCTCGACGACAGCACGCAAGTGGGCATGGGAACCACGCTCACCGCCGTTGCGGTTGTCCCAGAAGGTGACGGCCACATTCTGGTGGCGAACGTGGGTGACTCACGTACGTATCTGCTGCGTAACGGGGAAATGCGATGCGTCACCACCGATCACTCATACGTGCAGGAACTGGTGAATGAAGGCGTGATCACGGCAGACGATGCGCGCACTCACCCGCGTCGCAACATCGTCACCCGGGCGTTGGGCATCGACCGCAACGTGACAGTCGATGTGCAGTCACTTCGTGTCGAACGAGGCGACCGGCTCATGTTGTGCAGTGACGGTCTCGTTGACGAAGTCACCGACGCCGACATTGCCGATGTGTTGCGTATGCACCCGATTCCGAATGAAGCTGCACAGACCCTCGTACACGCCGCGAACGCCGCAGGGGGCCGTGACAACACGACTGTCGTCGTGATTGATGTTGTCGGTGACGACATCGACATCTCTGGTGACAGCACCCGACCATTTGTGACCCCGCTGCAAGACGATGCGACGCCCGCCGCGATAGCAGTACCCGAGGCGAAGAAGAAGCGTTCACGCGTTCTGATCTCGTTGTCCGTCATCGTGGTGGTAGCGATTGTTGCCATCGGCCTCAGCGTGCTCGGTATGTATGCGCGCAGTGGCTACTTCATCGGTGAAAAAGATGGTGTGGTCGTGGTGTATCGCGGTCGACCAGGTGGAGTGTTGTGGTTCAAACCCACGATCAGTGCAGTCAGTGAAGTCAGCGTTGAGGACCTACCCCCCGACGTGGTCAGCGATGTGGAAAGTGAACGCACCTTCTCGTCATCGCTCACTGCGCAGAAGTTCTTGCAGTTCCTGGAAAGTGTGCCAACCACCACCACGACCAGCACGACAACGACATCCACATCGAGCACCACGAAGACCACGGTTCCCTGACCTTGCCGAACGCAACGTCCCCCATCGCCAACGCGCGTCGACGCAGCGAACTGCTTCTTGTTCTGCTTGCTGGTGTCATCACCGTTGCGGCCTATGTCTTGGCGTCACTCGGCAAGAACGCGTCAATTCCCGCCGGCCTCGGCCCATTCCTCGCCTTCGTCGTCGCATTGCTACTTGTCGCACACGTTGCCGTGAGGTTCTTGGCTCGTGGGGCCGACGCGTTGATGCTTCCCCTCGTTGCTCTCTTGCATGGCATTGGCTTTGTCATGATTTCGCGGCTGTCGGATCGTCTTGCACGTCTGCAGGCAACATGGACGCTGGTCGCCATCGCAGCCTTTGTGGTCACGCTGCTTGTCGTCGAGCGCGTGGGTGACCTGCGCCGGTACCGCTACACCACCCTTGCAGTCGGTGTGGGTTTGTTGTTGTTGCCGCTTGTGCCATCGCTCGGGTTCACCAGCGGTGGTGCGCGTATCTGGGTGAACCTCGGTCCGATCAACTTCCAACCAGGTGAGTTCGCCAAGATCGCACTCGCCGTGTTCTTCGCTGCGTACTTGGCCGAGTACTTCACCACGAAGACCAAGGAAGAAGGCACCCTCATCGGTGCCGAGCCATGGCGCATCGGCAAGTTGGTGTTGCCCGAGGCACAACACTTTGTTCCGGTGATGCTCGCCTGGGGAGCGTCGGTCGTGGTGATGGTGTTCGAAAAGGATCTTGGCTCGTCACTGCTCTTTTTCACGTTGTTCGTGGTGTTGCTCTGGATTGCGACCGAACGCACCAGCTACCTATTGGTTGGCTTCGGTCTGTTCGCAGTTGGCGCAGTGATCGCCTACAACGTGTTCGGTCACGTGCAGACTCGCGTGAGCATTTGGCTCGACCCGTGGAGCCAATACGAATCGCGCGGCTACCAACCGATTCAGGCGCTGTTCTCCCTCGCCGAAGGTGGCCTCACCGGCACGGGCCTTGGCCTTGGTGACCCAGCTGCCGTGCCAGCCGCGCACAACGACTTCATCTTCGCCGCCATCGGTGAGGAACTGGGCCTGCTCGGGTCGGTCGCCGTGTTGTCGGCGTATGTGTTGCTGATCGGCGGAGGGCTGCGCACAGCGCTCCGTGCCGACCGGGCGTTCGACAAACTTCTCGCCACCGGACTCACGACCATCATCGGAGTGCAGGCTTTCATCATCATCGGTGGTGTCGTGCGCGTGGTTCCACTCACCGGCGTCACACTTCCCTTCGTCAGTTATGGCGGATCATCGCTGGTGGCGAATTACGTGTTGCTCGCTCTGTTGTTGCGCATCAGTGACACCACATCACGCCGGCTGCATGAGACCACCGACACCGCATCGGTGTGGGAACGCCTCGAAGCATGGCGCGCGCGTCGTGCTTCGAAGAAGACGGAGGCGGCGTGAACATTCGCATCCGTCACCTCACCATGGCATTCGTCGTCCTGTACGCAGTTCTTTTCCTCCAGGTGAACCGTTGGCAGTTCCTACAACGCGATGCGTTGGTCGATGACCCACGCAACAATCGCGTGACGGTGCGTCAGTTCAATTCTCCCCGCGGACGAATCGTCACTGCCGACGGCGATGTCGTCGCGCGCACCGTCAAGATCGACCCGAAGAAGCGCCCGAACGCACGCTTCCAGTATCAACGCGAGTACCCCGACGGTGAGTTATTCGCACATGTCACCGGTTACTACACGGTCGCCTTCGGCGCCACGCAGCTTGAACGCACCGAAAATGACGTGCTCACCGGTAAGACTGGGCAACAGCAAGTACAAGGCGTGGACGACTTGTTCACGCGTGATCTCACCGGAACCGTCGAGCTCACTCTCCGTTCTGACCTGCAGAAAGTCACACAACAAGCGCTGAAAGGTCGTGTCGGAAGTGCGGTGGTGATGGACCCGCGCACCGGTGCAGTGCTCGCGATGTATTCGAACCCCACGTTCGATCCGAACCTGGTGGCAAGTCATGACACCGGCGAGGCGAACGATGTGTTGATGAAATTGCAAGCCGACAAGGAGAAACCACTTCTGGCGAACGCCTACCAAGAGCGGTACATGCCCGGGTCCACGTTCAAAGTGTTGACAACTGCAATCGCTTTCGAGACAGGTGCGCTCACGAACTTGTCGAACTATCCGGTAACGAACAAGTGGGTTCCACCGAACACCGACAACCCCATTCAGAACTACGGCAAGAAGACATGTGGTGGTGACTTGGCCGAAGTGTTCAGTCGTTCCTGCAACATTCCATTTGCACAGACTGCCGTCGCACTCGGGCCAGACACCATGGTGAACGGAGTCAACGCATTCGGTTTGGAAGAAGCTGTGCCGATCGATCTTCCAGGTGCGGCGACCAGCACCTTTGGTGGCGACAGCGATTACTTCAAAGATTCACTTGCTTTGCTGGCCATTCACGGCTTTGGCCAGGGTGGAGTGCAGCTCACTCCACTTCACATGGCGACGATTGCGTCTTCGGTCGCCAATGGCGGCGTGATGATGAAGCCGTACGTGGTGCAGCGACGAGTCGCCTCTGACAACACCGTCATCAGTGACACTCAAGCGCAACCGTGGAAGACACCGATGACCGCCGCAACTGCGCGCACGCTGACGTCGCTGATGGAGGGCGTGGTGCGTGAAGGAACGGCGGCTTGTTGCATGCAGCTGAAGAACGGTGTGAAGGCAGCAGCGAAGACGGGTACCGCACAGTTGTTCGATGACCCGAAGAAGCAACGCTCGCACGCATGGATCATGGGTTTTGCGCCAGCTGAGCAACCACGCGTTGCTGTTGCAGTCATGTTGAAAGGCGTGAACGAGGAAATAAGTGCAGGTACCGGTGGAAAACTCGCAGGGCCTGTCGCGAAACGACTGCTTGACGCAGCCTTGTCACTCGTGCCCAGTGGCTAGCCTGTAACGAGCACGTATGAGTGACCAGAACCGCACGGTGGTGAACGACCGCTACGAGATCGAACGCCGCGTCGGCCGTGGTGGCATGGCCGATGTCTTCTTGGCCCGTGACCTTTTGCTCGACCGACCTGTCGCCATCAAGGTGCTGTTCCCCGAGTTCGCCACCGACCCCGCTTTCGTCGAGCGGTTCCGCCGCGAAGCCCAGTCGGCCGCCAACTTGAACCACCCCAACATCGTCGGGGTCTATGACTGGGGCCGCAGCGGCAACACCTACTTCATGGCCATGGAGTACGTGCAGGGCCGCACCCTCGCCGACATCTTGCGTATGCAGGGCAAGTTGACCCCCAACCAGGCCAGTGACGTTGCTGTCGAGGTGGCTGCTGCTCTCGCCTTCGCCCATCGCAACGGTGTGGTGCACCGCGACGTGAAGCCCGCGAACATTCTCATCGGCTCGAACGGTGACGTGAAGGTTGCTGACTTCGGCATCGCTCGCGCCATCGACGCAGCGCACGACAACAACCTCACGCAAGACGGTGCGGTCATGGGAACTGCCACGTACTTCTCACCCGAGCAAGCACAAGGTGCACAACCAGATCCGCGCAGTGACCTGTACTCACTTGGCATCGTGCTGTATGAAATGGTTGCTGGTCGTCCACCATTTGTGGGCGAAAACGCTGTCGCCACCGCCTACAAACAGGTGCACGACATGCCGACGCCTCTCAATCAACTGATTGACGGCATTCCACGGTCATTCGAAGCGATCGTTGCCAAGTGTCTCGCGAAGTTTCCTGACGTTCGCTACCAAACCGCCGAAGCGGTTCGCGATGACTTGCGACGTTTCCGCGAAGGAGCCGATGTCGGCGCATTGATCGAAGCACGTAGTGGCGCATCTGCTGAAGCGGTCACCACCGCCATGAGTGCTCTACCCACTGACCCTGGCGCCACGGGAGTGTTGCCTCGCATTGGGGCCGATGCGACCAACCCGAATGCCGCCACACAGATGTTGCCAACCGTTGGCGGATCTGGTGTCGGCAGCGTGCGTGATGACGATTCGATGTACGAGAACGAATCGCGCCGAATGAGCGGTTACATCATCGGGGCTGCCGTCGCTGTGGTGCTCGCACTTGTCGGTGTCGGCGTGCTCATTGCCTCATTCCTGAACAGCGGGTCATCGGCTATCTCGGTTCCCACTCTCACCGACATTGAGTTGTCGACTGCATCGCAACAACTAAATGACTTGGGTCTTGTCGCTGTGCCAAAAGCTGTGGCCAAAGATGGCGTCGACGACAACATTGTCTACGCACAAGACCCCGCGCCTGGAACCGAGCTGAAGACCGGCGAGTCGGTGACGCTCACGTACAACCCAGCCAAAGACCCGGTGAAAGTGCCCGCAATTCAGGGGCTTTCTGTGAAAGATGCGACGGCCAAGTTGGCACCGCTCGGCCTTGAGTTGACGGTCAGCGAAGTTCGCAATGATCCGACGTTGGCTCTTGGCCAGGTGATTTTGCAAGAACCACAAGCCGGTGGCGAACTGCGTCCCGGCGAAGCCGTGAAGGTCATAGTCTCAGGTGGTGCCGGCCAAGTCGTCGTGCCGAATGTCAGTGGCTTCACCAGTACAGCCGCGCAAGAAACTCTTCAGGCAGCACCTTCGAAGTTCGTCGTCACTGTCACGGAAGAAGCGAGCGGCACGGTGGCAAAGGGTCTTGTCATTCGAACAGATCCAGCATTCGGGCTGCCGGTCGACGCTGGTTCGCCGATCAAGTTGTTCGTCAGCTCTGGGCCACAACAAGTGACGGTGCCGGCGGTGGAAGGCCTCACCGAAGGTGATGCGCGCAACAAGTTGGCACAGGTCAACTTGTCAGCCGATGTGCGCTACGTGGAGGTACCAGCCGGCAGTGCGAGCGACGGCAAAGTGATCACGCAGGGCACTGCGGCGAATAGTTTGGCGAACCCACAATCAAGCGTGGTGCTCACAGTTGGACGCGCAGCTACGGCGACAACCGTGCCGCCAGCAACTGGCGCTACGACGACGACAACTGGCTAGTTGCCGCAACGGCGAACAAAGTTCGCCAACAGCTCGTGCCCTGCAGCAGTGAGGATGCTCTCTGGGTGGAACTGCACACCTTCTACATCGACGCTCTTGTGTCGAACGCCCATCACCATTCCGTCACTAGTTCGCGCAGTCACCTGCAACACCTCCGGCATGGAAGCTGCATCAATGACGAGTGAGTGATATCGAGTTGCTTCAAGTGGGTTCGGCAATCCTTCAAACACACCAGTGTTGTCGTGTGTGATGTGCGATGTCTTTCCATGCAACAACTCGGGTGCGCGTACCACGTTGCCGCCATACACATGACCGATGGCCTGATGACCGAGACACACCCCGAACACTGGTGTCACACCTGCGAATGCTGTGATCGCATCACAGATGATGCCGGCCTCTTCTGGTCGCCCAGGGCCTGGGGAGAGCAACACACCATCGGGGGCCATGGCAACGGCTTCACTGACTGTGATCTGGTCGTTGCGCACCACCACCGGGTCTGCACCAAGCTCACCCAGATACTGAACAAGGTTGTAGACGAAGCTGTCATAACTGTCGATGACGAGTACTCGTGCCACCTCCACAGCCTGCCTGCTGGGTGAGGAAACGGGGCAACCAATTACACTTGACCCGTGGCTCAACGCATGAACAAGCGCGGCGGACGCGTGACACCCAGGGGAACAAAACCAGGCCAGACGGGTGCAAAGGCGCATCACGATCCCACACACGTGCATTCAACCCATGACGTGGCCCCCTCCAGTCGCTACACGCCGCCCACACCAGAGTTCAAGAAACACAGTGCGCCGTGGGTGCCGTATCTCATGTTCATCTTGCTCGGCCTGGGCGCGCTTGTGATCTTGCTTTATTACGTGGGCTTTGTGCCTGGTGGCCGCTCGAACTGGTACTTGTTCACAGGTTTGGCCATGGTGCTCGGCGGTTTGTACACCGCCACCAAATATCACTATCCAAATAAGGACCAAATAGACACTTAAAGAGAATGACACGCGTGTCATTATCCCCGTGGTTTTCCACAATCTGTGGAAATTCGAATGTTGGTCACTCGATCGGCGCGACCAAGTCCATGTCCTCGAGACAATGTTTCGGTGGCGGTGGATCTTCATCGGGGGCCATCGTCATGCGTAGTTCCACTCCGCACACGCCACAGCGATAGTTCAACTTGATACGTCGCATCTCACCGGCTGGCG
>SXWG01000158.1 GCA_005789925.1 Actinomycetota bacterium
CGCTGACGTTGGGTTTCAGACTCGCCCGTGACCGCCCTGTCATCGGACGTGTGCTGCTTGCGATGACCACGTTCTCCTTCATCTGTCTCGCGCATGTCGGCCTCTTCCCTGCCGTCGCAGAACTCAACTACGGAATCGACGCTGAGTCACCGAAGTACCAGTGGCTGTACTCGATCTGGGGTCTCGGAGCAATGTTCGGCGCGCTGTCGGTGAGCACGGTGTTTGCTCGCATCGACAAGCGCACATCTGCCCGAAACGGATTTGGCGCATTCGGTGTTGCGTTACTCGCCTTCAACTTCGCTCGCGGCGACGTCATCGTCTTCGTCACGGGGTTCATTCTTGGTTTCTTCTATTTCGTCACGACGACCTCGCTCTTCACCGTGTTGCAAGCACGGCTCGACCACGCCATACGCGCTCGTGTCATCGCACTTTGGTACATGGCCTTCGGAGGTGTCGTTCCGATCAGCTCCATCGTTTTCGGCCCGGTGGTGGATGCCATCGGACCTCGTCTCGTGCTCGTTGCGGGGTCGCTGTGGGCGTTCGTTCTGGTGCGATGGTGCGACATCGCACGTCTCGAACGCTCGACTCAGGTCAATTGACGGACAAGACGCTCTAGTCCGGCGACTCGCGAACCCTTCACCAAGATCACACTGTCGTCGCCCAATCCTGTGAGTAGCGCGACGACCTCATCGATGGTGTGACTAGGCGCGCCGTAATGCGTCGTGTCGACAGCCAACAGTTCGACTCCAAGCGACTCAGCAACGGATGCGATGTACACGTGATGTGCTGTCGCGTCGTCAAGTTCCGCCATCAACCCGAGGACTGCCACTCGCCTCGTTGCAGGCACGTCAGCGAGCGTCCGTATCGCCGCTTCCATCGACGTTGGGTTCGCGTTGTAAGCGTCGTTCAGGATGCGTGCTCCGGATGTCGAGACGTGCCACTGCATGCGGTCGGGTGATACTCGCGCCTCTGCGACACCGCAAAGCGCACTATGGAACGGGACACCGAGCGAGACGGCAACTGCGACAGCACCGAGAGCGTTGGAAGCCATGTGGCCTCCCGGCACAGGCACTCTGACATCTCCCGTCATGCCCCGCCAGAACACAGTCATCGTCGTGCAACCTGTTTCGTCGACGTCGACGACATGACCATGCACCTCTGCGCGCTCATCGAAGCCGAACGTGCGAATGTGACATGGGGCATGACGTGCGAGCACATCGGCATAGGGATCGTCGCGGTTGACGATGGCCACTCCGGTGACGGGCAAATTGTCAAACAACTCGGACTTTGCCCGTATGACACCTTCGATGCCGCCGACTCGTTCGGTGTGAGCGTGACCGATTCTCGTGATGACTCCGACGGTCGGTTCAGCGAGTGCGCACAACCGCGCGATCTCGTCAAAACCTCGCATGCCCATCTCGAGCACCATGACATCTGAGTCGTGAGGCGCATTCAGAATCGTCACCGGTACTCCGATGTCATTGTTCAGACTTTTCGTGCTCGCCGCCACGACAGGAAAGTGCGCAGCGAGCGCTGCCTTGACAAAATCCTTCATAGATGTCTTGCCGACCGATCCGGTGATGCCGACTACTCGATCATCGAGAGCCGTGAACAGATTCCGACGCGCATGTCCCGCGAGCGTCCCAAGTGCAGTGATCGTGTCGTTCACCACGATTTGCGGAATGTCCGCTTCGACACGGTGGTCAACGAGCGCGAGCGATGCACCGTTGGCTGCAGCATCACCGACAAATTCATGACCATCGCGGTTGCCTCGAATCGCCACGAACATCTGTCCTTTTTCCAGCGCTCGTGAGTCGTACGACACACCGTCGACGATGACGTCGAGATGTTCCGGATGCTGGCCGACAAGAGAGGCGTTCAGCGCATGTGCGACATCTGCCGCCCTGAAACGCATGGCAACGACCCTAGCGGGGAGTACCGTCTTGGAAATGGCGTCCGACGACATGCGAACGACACTCGTGGTGTTGTACGGAGGACGCTCTGCGGAACACGACGTGAGCCGAGTGACGGCCGCTCACGTGCTGCGTGCCGTCGACCATGCGAAATATCGTGTGATTCCAGTGGGCATCTCGCGTCATGGTGACTGGTCGATCGACGAATCACTCGTTGCGCTCCTCGACGCAGGCGCGCACGGATTGCCGTCCGAACTCACCGTCGGCGGAGCCGACACATCGAGTTCGGTGATCGCTGCGTCCGCTGCCACCGGCTCGACGGTTGTCTTACCTCTGCTGCACGGACCTCTCGGAGAAGACGGCACCATCCAAGGCCTTCTCGAAGTTCTCGACGTCCCCTACGTCGGAAGTGGCGTGCTCGCGTCAGCTGCAGCAATGGACAAGGGCATCGCCAAAGTGATCCTCGCTCAGCACGGCATCCCGCAGGTTGAATGGCGGACTCTGCATGTCGATGCGATTTCACCTCGCACTATCGACGACGTGATCGACTTTCTCGGACTTCCACTTTTCGTGAAGCCAGCGAACATGGGCTCATCAATCGGCGTAAGCAAAGCAAAGTCTCACGAAGAAGTTCGTGACGCCGTTGCGAAAGCGTCGACATATGACGAATGGATCGTGTTCGAGGAAGCAGCGAACGGTCGAGAGATCGAGGTAGCCGTTCTCGGCAATCTCCGACCTGAAGCGTCGATCGTAGGTGAGATCGTTCCGTCACGTGAGTTCTACGACTACGAAGACAAGTACGTCATTGATGGAGCTCGTCTTGAGGTTCCCGCACACCTCGATGACAAGGCATCTGACGAGGTCCGTCACCTTGCCCTACGGGCCTTCACTGCCTTGCGATGCGAAGGTATGGCTCGGGTCGATTTCTTCTACGAAGAAAATGGTCGCGGTTTTCTGTGCAACGAGATCAACACCATTCCTGGCTTCACACCGATCTCGATGTACCCCAAATTGTGGCAAGCAACAGGCGTGTCGTATCCCGAGTTGGTCGAACGACTCGTACAACTCGCCATTGAGCGACACCGCCGCAAACGACGCAACACCGACCGCTGATTGCTGGGTCGTTTATTGGCCGGCAGCCGGAATGTTGATGACATCGCCAATGAGCAGCATGACGGTGCCTATGTCGCTCCAGTTGTTCGCAGCAAGGAGAGCATTAGTCGACACGCAGAATTTCTTGCGGATCTTGAAAATCGAGTCATTGGGCTGCACGGTGTACGAACCGGCAGGTCTCGTTCCGCACCCCGCCAATGCCGGATCCGGAGCCGATGTTGCAGCGGTGGCGGCGCCCGTAGTGGGGTCTGCCGCCTGTGGCACGGTTGCAACTGCCTGAGGAGGACTGCGAATTGTCTCGCCCGGATACGGAAACTGTGCAGTGCTTACCCATCCGTTGTATGCGAGCAGAGTCGTGACGGAGATTCCGTATTTGTTCGCAACGGCGATCGGCGAATCGCCTGCTTGCACGGTGTAGATCTGCTCGGACCCGACCGCGTTTGGAGGCAACGTCGTCGTCGATCCAGGTGCGGTGCTCGACACGGGTGGAATCGTCGCGAAGTCGGTGGGTTGCACCGGCACGACGGTGGTGGCCACCCCGAGCGTGTCGCCACCACATGCGGAAATCGCGCCAGCGAGCGCGACCACGAACGCCACAGGAAGGGCGACATTGACCGCGCGCTGCAGTCGACGATTGGGTGTCAGCACGAACCTCAAGAGTAGGTGCTGACGCTCTGCAATTCGTGTCAGGTCGACACGATTCGCACGCGCCGTATCAACAATCAGACCAGCGGACGAGCCGTCGGTGGGATCGGACGTGGAAGCGAGGTGGAACCCATCAGGTAGCCGTCCACACCTGCAGCGCATGCACGACCCTCGGCGATGGCCCACACGATGAGACTCTGTCCACGACCCATGTCACCGGCGACAAAAACACCAGGAACGCTCGACATGTAATCGTCGTCGCGCTTCACGTTGCCGCGCTCATCGAGTACGACGCCCAGCTCTTCCAGCCACGACCCCTTCTCAGGTCCGACGAATCCGAGAGCGAGAAACACTAGGTCTGCGGGCAACTCGCGCTCAGTTCCTTCAACCTTCTCGAACTTGCCATCGACGAATGCAACTTCATGCAGCAACAAAGCCCTCACATTTCCGTTGCCGTCACCGATGAAACGTTCCGTGTTGACGCTGTAAATGCGTTCGCCACCTTCTTCGTGGGCCGACGACACGCGATACACAAGACTCCACTGAGGCCAAGGGTTGGATGGGGCGCGATCTTCTGGTGGGCGCGGCATGATCTCGAGTTGGGTGACGCTTGTTGCACCCTGTCGATGCGCAGTTCCGAGACAGTCGGCTCCGGTGTCACCTCCACCGATGATGACGACGTGCTTGCCCTCAGCAGAAATTGCCGGATCGGAGAAGTCCCCTTCTTGCACCTTGTTCGCGATCGGCAGGTACTCCATCGCTTGATGGATGCCACGCAGTTCTCGGCCAGGAACATTCAGGTCGCGCCATGCCGTCGATCCGCAGGCCAGAACTATGGCGTCATGTGAGGCACGCAACACTTCGATGTCGACAGTGACGCCGACTTCAGCGTTCGTACGAAATTCAGTTCCCTCGTCACGCATCTGACCGAGACGGCGCTCGATGTGACGCTTCTCCATCTTGAACTCGGGGATTCCATAGCGAAGTAAGCCACCGACGCGATCAGAGCGCTCGAGCACGACGATGTCGTGACCCGCACGAGTCAACTGCTGGGCAGCAGCAAGACCAGCTGGTCCACTGCCGATCACAGCGACCCGCTTCCCGGTCTTTGTGCGGGCGACCTGCGGTTCTATCCATCCGTTGTCCCACGCGGTGTCGACGATCGTGACTTCCACTTGTTTGATCGACACCGGGTCTTGATTGATGCCGAGCACGCAAGCTGACTCACAAGGTGCAGGACAGAGGCGACCGGTGAACTCTGGAAAGTTGTTGGTCGCGTGAAGTCGGTCAATCGCGTCTCGCCAATGCTCGCGATAGACGAGGTCGTTCCAGTCAGGTATGAGATTGCCAAGTGGGCATCCGTTGTTGCAGAACGGAACGCCGCAATCCATGCAACGTCCGGCTTGCTCGCGCAACACCCTCTGGTCGAAGGGTTCGTAGACCTCTCTCCAGTCGCGTAAACGAACAGGCACTGGTCGACGGGTCGGCCCGGTGCGGTCCCACTTCAAGAATCCGGTTGCCTCACCCATGTGCCACTCCCATCACTGCCTTGTTGGTCTCGTCCTCTGACCAACTCTTCGCGCGAGCTTGCGCCATCACTTCCATGACACGCTTGTAGTCACGTGGCATCACCTTGCGGAAATGTCCGACTTCGACGGTCCACATCTTGAGAATTCGCTCTGCGACCGTGGAACCTGTGAAGTGTTGATGCCGCTCGATGATGACGCGTAGGTTGTCTTCTGAGACACCTTCAACGGGCTCCAAATCCACGAGTTCATAGTTCACGTTCTCTGCGAACTGTCCGTGCGGGTCATACACATATGCGACTCCACCGGACATGCCAGCGGCAAAGTTGCGCCCCGTTGGCCCGAGAACCACGACCGTTCCACCGGTCATGTATTCACATCCGTGATCCCCGACTCCCTCAACGACGGCAGTGGCACCAGAGTTCCGCACGCAGAAGCGCTCGCCGACGATGCCGCGAAGGAAGATTTCCCCGCTCGTCGCGCCGTAACCGATCACATTTCCTGCGATGACATTGTCTTCCGCCTGGAACTGCGCACTCGGGTGCGGATGCACGACGAGACGTCCGCCTGACAAACCTTTGCCCAGATAGTCGTTGCTGTCGCCCTCAAGTCGCATCTCGATGCCGGCAGGCACGAATGCGCCGAAACTCTGGCCGGCAGAGCCAGTGAAGTGGATCTGGATCGTGCTGTCTGGCAGACCCGCTCCTCCCCATGCCTTTGTCACTTCGTGTCCGAGCATGGTGCCGACCGTGCGGTTGACGTTTCGAATCGGCAGATCGATGCGGACCGGGCGCGCATCTGCGATCGCGTCACGAGACAATTCGATCAACTCCTTGTCGAGCGCCTCATCGAGACCGTGGTCCTGCACGGCCGAATGGTGCAACGTCTGGCCGTACGGGTTCTGTGGAACTTCCAAGATCGGAGAGATGTCGAGGCCACGAGCTTTCCAATGTTCGACCGCCGCACGCGTCTCGATCATCTCGACGTGCCCGATTGCTTCCTTGAGCGAGCGGAAACCGAGCGCAGCGAGATACTCGCGCACTTCTTCAGCGATGAACTCGAAGAAGTTCACGACGAACTCTGGCTTGCCGCTGAAGCGACTGCGAAGCACCGGGTTCTGCGTGGCGATACCCACCGGGCACGTGTCGAGGTGACACACGCGCATCATGATGCAGCCGCTAACGACCAATGGCGCGGTGGCGAAACCGAATTCTTCTGCACCGAGCAGCGCCGCAACGATGACATCACGGCCCGTCTTCAACTGTCCATCAGTCTGAACCACGATGCGGTCACGCAGTCCGTTCAACAGAAGTGTCTGTTGTGTCTCTGCAAGTCCGAGTTCCCACGGCGCACCGGCGTGCTTGAGCGAGGTCAACGGTGACGCACCGGTTCCGCCGTCATGTCCGGAGATGAGAACGACATC
>SXWG01000159.1 GCA_005789925.1 Actinomycetota bacterium
AAGGGTGGGCCTTTACATTTTCTGCCGAGTCATTCACTTAGATTGTGGGCGTGGCCTTTGGTCTGCATTCCGTCACTGACCAGTTTCGCTGGATCGCGCGCAACACCCGTCGCCTGATCGTCACTCTCGTCGGCTTTTCCATTCTCGGTGCTGGGCTCTCAATGTTGGTGTTGCCTGGGCCAGGGATCATCGTCGTGTTGCTCGGGTTCGCCGTGCTTGCACGAGAGTTCACATGGGCAGAACGTGCTCTCGACAAAACGGCTGCCTCGGCCGCATCTGCGACCTCGAAGGTCACGTCCACGAAAATCGGCAAACTGACACTCGCCGCATCGGCGCTCAGCATGATCATCGGCGGTGGAGTCGTGATGTTCATCTTAAGCGACCAGCAGATCATCGGTGCGAGTGTGACGATTGCCGGCGTCATCGCACTCTCGACCGTGCTCCCTGCAGTGCAGCGTTGGTTGAACCGAAAGGTCGGCGAGCGTGAACGACGCTGACGCTATTCGCCGCGTCATCTACACATACTGTCGCGGCATTGACCGCCGGCAGATGGATGTCGTGCGGTCGTGTTACCACCCAGACGCCACTGACCACCACGGCGATTACCGCGGTGGTGTCGACGGAGTGATTGCGCACTTCGAAAATGAAGTGTCGAAGTGGGACTCCACTAGTCATTTCATCGGCAACGTACTCATTGACGTCGACGGTGATATCGCCCGTGTGGAGAGCTACGCACTCGCCCACCATCGACGTGACACGACACCAGAGCGGCGGGGCATCGACTTCGTGGCAGGCGTCCGTTACGTGGACGACTTTGAAAAACGTGGCGGGACGTGGCGAATCTCGACACGCGTGGTGCTTGTTGACTGGACCCGCACAGACGACTTACCAACTCATGGTTGGACGAGGCCGCCGCACTATGCGCAACCAGGTCGTGAAGACGACCCTGTGTTTAGTCGCGACCTTCGTTCGCTTTAGTTCTTCTTGGCAGCTTCCGGCTTCCACTCGCGGAAGTAGTCGGGATTGCGACGATCACGCATGGACTCGAAACGCTTGCGCAATGTCTCTTCAGTCTGCGGACTCGATGGCAAGATCCAGAACTGATCGTTGACGATGGCATTGAACACTTGGTCTGCCACGACCTCGAGGGGTGTTTCGTTGATTGTGGCATTCGAAGCCTTCATAATGTTGACCACGTCGTCGTACGTGAAGTGACCGTCCGTTCGTGGTTGGTCGCGCTCGTATTCGGCTGGACGCGTGGCCCACGCCTCATACAGCTTTGTCTTCAACATGCCAGGGCCTGGAAACAGCACTGACGCACCAATCTTGGTGTTGCGAGTGCGAAGATGCAGCAGCAGTGCCTCGCTCATTGTGACCACCGCTGCTTTCGACACTGAGTAGATAGGTGTGTCAGCCATCGGTGCAATGCCACCATTGCCACTTGTGGTGTTGACGATGTGCCCTTCCTCGCCTTGGGCGATCATGATCGGTGTGAAGACCTTGATTCCCCACGCGACACCATAAACATTTACGTCCATGCACCAACGCCAGTCAGCCGGTTCGTAGTCCCACAGTGCCAACTGTCCACCCGGTCCGAGGCCCGCGTTGTTGCACACCACATGAACTGCGCCGTACGCCTTCAGTGTCTCTTGTGCGAGGTTCTCGACGGACTCGAGCTTCGTGACATCGGTGCGCACACCAGTGACTTCAAGCCCCTCACCACGCAACTGTTTCACTGATTCGTCGATGCGTTCTTGCACGATGTCGGCGATGACGACCTTCATGCCCTCCTGCCCGAATCGCTGTGCCATCGCCAGGCCAATTCCGCTCGCACCGCCTGTGACGACAGCAACTTTCCCCTTTAGCTCCTTCATGACTAGGCCGCGTTTCTCTGAGTGTGTTTCATCATTCCTGGACAGTGCGTCGCCTCGGCTGGGATCGATGCGTAGTCGATTCCTCCGAAGACTTCACCAGCCGTGAGACAGTGTTTGTCGGCGAGTGCCCGCAACTTGTCGACGTCGAAGTGATACAACTTCGCCGACGTGTGGGTGAGCATTTGTGCGACTTCGTCGATGTCAATGCCCCCGAACGTGTTCTTTAAATGCTCGGTCGTGTACGGCCACGAGGCCTCGAGGTGCGGATAGTCCGACCCCCACGCGATGTTTTCAACACCTACCTTGTCCCGCAAATCAGCTTCGACCGGCCGCAGGAAACTTGCCCCGACGTGACACTGGCGCTTCCAGTAGGTGCTCGGCTTCTCGGGAAGATCTTGTGTGGCGTAGAAGCCGAACAGTGTCTCTGAGCCGTGGGTGCCGTACTTCATGCGCTCATAGAAACTGTCAAGCTCGGTGAGCGTGTCCACGACCCACTTGGTGCCTGTCTCAGTGTTCACGAAGCGCAGGTTCGGGTGACGTTCGAAGACTCCGCTGAACAACAAGTGCCACATGGCTCGATGTCCCCACCAAGTGACTTCGAGCATGAACATGGCGAGTGACGCCGGGAAGTACGGACCGAATTCCGGAACGCCACCACCGGAATGGTGCGTGACAGTGAAGTCAAGCTCTTCGCACTTGGTCCAGAGTGGTTCGTAACAGGGCGCATACAGCGGCTCGAAGCCAGAACCTGGAGGTGCACCTGGCAACAACATGCCACCACGGAGATTGTTCTCCTTGGCCCACTCAAGCTCTTTGACGGAACCTTCGACATCACCCAAGAACACCTGGATCAACGCTGAACGCTGGTCAGGAGCCTGCGACACATAGTCAGCAGCCCAACGATTGTGGGCCTTCAGGCCTGCGAAACGCAATTCACCATCATTGCTGAGCCGTGGTGCTTCGAACATGTTCGCCGGAATCGGCGCGAATGGCGGAAGCGTGTTTGGAAACACGACTTCTGCAATCACTCCGTCTGCCAACTGTTCTTTCATGCGACGATCAGAGTTCCAGTTTCGATCAGCGTCCTTGTCTGGATCGCCACCGACTCCGACGTTACGGGTTGACTTGTCCCCCATCGTGGCCTGGATCATCTTGTTGCGTTCTTCGACTTCGTTCGCCCACTCATCGAACTGCGGGTGGTACTTCTTCTCGAGGTAATTCTTGTAATCCCAGAGATCAGCGCCTGCGTGACAGTCCGCAGAGATGACGACGTGATGGTCAGATGGTTTCATCGGTCACACCTCACATGTGGCAGTCATACTCAGAGATCCACCAGCGTCCGGCTTTCACCTCTGCGGGGTCACTGAAGTGGTTCGGGTCTTGCCCAAGTTCTTCCGGAGTCGGGCCAACACGATCTGCAATTTTCTGCAGTGCATCGCGATCCATGTTGTAGCAACGGATGGCGTTCTCACCGAGCAGCAGCGCAGTGTCGTCAACTGGGAGATGTGCGAAGTCCTTCTTCAGGCGGTCACGGGTATGTGGCCATGTGCCTTCGGGGTGCGGGTAGTCCGTTCCCCACATGGTGCAGTCGATTCCGATTGCGTAGCGACGACGGAGCTCTTCCTTCGACATTGTCGAAGCTCCGATGAAGCAATTGACTCCGAAGTATTCGCTCGGCAGCTTTGTGAGAGTTCCCTTAATCTTCGCTGCCATCTTCTTCATTGTGTGACCACCACCGAAGTTGATGTCGGATTTCCAGAGCAAGTCTGCAGCCCAGTACGCACCGGCTTCAGTCACCACGAACTTCAACTTCGGGAACCGCTCGAAGGCGCCTGACAGAAGCAGATGGAACATCGGGCGATGCGTGAAGAACGGGACCTCGTGCACGTACACCCCTAGGTGTTCGTTGTAGTTCGCAGAGTCAGCCTCACCAGAGTGCGTGTGCACGACCATGCCTGTCTCTGCGCATGCCGCCCAGAATGGATCGTACGAACGATCGTTGTAGGGCTTGTTCGTGTGCCACATCGTCGGGATCATGACGCCGCGAATACCTGGCTGCTGGGCAGCCCAATGGACTTCCTCCACGGCTCGCTGCACATCGTGTGTCACCGGCACGAGCGCGATTCCCGCGCGACGCACAGGATTAGCCGCACAGAACTCTGCCAACCAGCGGTTGTGTGCGCGTGCACCTGCGTACGCAAGTCGTGGGTCGGTGATGCGACCGGCAGCGAGGCCGGCGCCGAATGGCGGTGACTCTTGACCCGTGACGGCGTCGGCATCGGCGAAGACGACTTCACCAGCGACACCGTCGTGGTCGAGCTCCTTGTCGCGCTGGACAGGATCCCATGCACCAGTGAGACCAAGCTCGTTGTCTTTCTCCCACTTTTCGATGTAGTCAGCGTTCATTTCCATCTGCATTCGGCGATGGTTGTGACGCTCGGCAACGTACTGATCGAACTCGTCCATCACGCTGGGGTCGAGATACGGACGGTACTGCTCGCAGTGTAAACCTGCATGGCAGTCTGACGAGACGACGATGTAGTGCTTGCTCACCTACTCAATCTTTCTTTCCGAGAACCGACATGTCGTCGTAGCGCTGGTGCAGGAACGGCTCGATGTCCGCTCGTGACGCAGTGCCGACAATCTTTGCATTGATGACCGATGCACGCTCGCTCCAGGTCATCTCGATGATGCGACGGACTGGAATGTCGGCGAGAAAGTCGAGTGGCGAATCTTTCAGCATCACTGTTCCATCGACGAGTTCGACCTTGCGCTCGATGTGGTGCTTGTAACTGTGCACAATCAGCGGATCGCTGTCAAGAGTGTTCTTCACCTCACATGAAGGCGACACCTTGAAGTAAAAGTCGCAACTGTCACGCTCAATCGGGTCACGACTGCCTGTGATTGTGCCGTTCACTTCGACGAGGTCATGACCCATACGGCCGATGTACCCACTCACTTTGTCACCATCGCGGTTGATCTCGACGCGTGCAATCTTCTTCGGCTCGCCGAACACTTCGCGTCCACCCACGGTCGCCTGCTCTGTGGTCATTGGCATGAACAACGGATATTCACCTTCTTGGTTTCCGTGCATCGCATGCACACCAAACCAGCCCGCACCGAAACGAAGGCCGCCAGCCATCTCGACTTGTGTGATGTTGAAGCGCACATATGGCTTCGCATGCGGTGTGAGCGGCTTCGGAAGCACGGCGGCAATGATGTCCGGATCGGTTTCGTAGATGACTTCGAAACACTGCGCCCAGGTCTGCGCGCCAGTTGCTTCAAGTTCGCGATTACGCCTGAGACTCTCAGGCTTTGCCGCATATCGAACGGTCGAAAAATCAACCATGATTCCCCCCATTTGTGAAGACGGCATGAATGCCGTTGCGATGGCCCCCACCACCGTCTATAACAGTGTTCTAGAAGATGACGGGACCTGTCAAGTCCCTGTCAATCGGGCACGGGAGGGACCCAGATGTCGCAGACCATCAAAGTCGACACGCGCAGTCGCATCATCGATGCAGCCCTCGCCACCATCGAGGCAGACGGCCAGGAAGCCTTGTCAATGCGCACCCTCGGAAATCTGGTCGGAGTGAGCGCCACCACTATCTATTGGCATGTGGGCTCGAGGGACGACGTCCTTCGAGCAGCCGTGTCGCGCTTCGCCGAACGCATCAGTTCGACGCATGCGACGGGACAAAGTTCACACGAGCGGGTCATGTCGATTCTACGACAAGTGCGGTCGCTTTCAATCGACAACTTGAACATCTCACGTGCTGCGCTCGACCTCGGCATGCAAGCGAAATTGCAGATGCCCTCACAGACCGCACTCGCAC
>SXWG01000160.1 GCA_005789925.1 Actinomycetota bacterium
CCCCACAGTCGGGTCGTACTGCCCAGTCATATGCCCGACCCACCGGCAGTTCGTCATGACCGACGGCCAACCATTCATCGCCTATGTCGGGAGGAAGCACACGACAAGCGTACTGCCCGACTGAAACGCTCTGACTGCCGCAAGTAACCTGCTCGTCCTGTGGAAAGTGATGACGACGAGTTCGAGACATCGCGGGCACCGTTGCCACCACACGACCGAACATGGCGACACCCGAGCGAAGTCGCCTCGTGGAATTCACACATCCAGAACAATCTCACCAGCCCACCACAACTGTCGCGTCGACTGTCACTCTTCACCACCACCGTGTCCGTGGCCATCGCTCTAGCGATCATCGTCATCGCCGTGCCTCGCGGTGTCGGTACTGAAACATCTAGTGACACGACGGCATCTGTTCAAGATCTCTCGCCTGCATCCAGCACACCGGCCACGGCCCGCACACGCAACACGGTGAGGAACACACCGGCACTTCGTGTGTCGGACAAAGGAATTTATGTCGCAGCAATCGATGAGTTGCCGTCCGATCACCGACTGGGTGACGACATCGAGATCGCGCTCGACTCGAATGAGGTTGTGACGGCCACGATTTCAGTTCTCGACTCCTCCACCGGCCTTGCGGTGTTGTCGGCCGGAAGAGTCGCAACCGCCTCAGCAACGTCGAATGTCTCGTCACCTGCGCCCGAGACATTGTCCGCATCACTCCCCGATTCCATCGTGATCGTCGAACTTGCTACCGGTGTACGACACAACGCATCAATCGGAGTCTCGATGGCGGGTGACAGTCGCGTGATTCCCCTCGACGGTGCACGAACGTTGACCGGACTCGGTGTCGTGCGAGATGCCAACGGAACACTTCTCGGCGTCGCACTCCGACATCACCACGCGACCAAACTTGTGACCGCCCAGTCAATCGACACTCTCGTCACGACCATGCTCACGACTTCCAGTGCACCGTAGGCTCGTCACATGACGGATGAATCCCCCACGGGTGACGACACACCAGATCCGTTCAAGATGTTCGGTGGCATGGGCTTTCTCGGCGACATGATGAAAGCCATGGGCTCCCAAGGTCCGTTGAATTGGGACATCGCGACACAATTCGCCAGTCTCGGAGCCCTCGGCGACACACCCGATCCGCAGCCCGATCCATCCGTGCGTTTTGCGTACGGCGACTTGGCACGTGTCGCGGACATGCACGTGCGCGATGTCAGCGGCCTCGACACGAACGTCGGTGGGCGCGTCACTGAAATTCTTACAACCACCAGATCTGCGTGGGCACGACGCACACTTCAGGACTTTCGTCCGCTGTTCACCGACCTCGCGACGTCGCTTTCGCAACGAGATACTGACACTGACGACGACCCGATGACAGCCATGATGGCGAGTCTCTCCGGGCTCATGGCCCCGGCCATGGTGGGTATGACTGTCGGTGGAATGGTCGGGGCCCTCGCTCAGCGGGCATTCGGCCAATACGACTTTCCACTTCCCCGTGCCGACACCAGCGAGTTGTTACTCGTGCCGTCGACCATCGAACAGTTCGCTACCGACTGGAGTCTCTCCGTCGACGATGTGCGCATGTGGGTGTTGGTACACGAACTCACGTCGCACGCAGTACTCAACACTGCTGCCGTCCACGATGGCATCACTGCCCTCGTCCGTCGACACGTGTCGCTTTTCAAACCAGACTCGCGCGCCGTGATGGACGCGCTGTCTGGTGTCGATGCGACGTCGAGTGACGCGATGGAGCACATCCAGAAAGTGTTCAGCGACCCGACGCTCATTCTGGGTGCCGTGCGATCGAATGCCCAAGAAGAACTTGCACCATTGCTCGATGCGCACGTGTCGGCGGTGTTGTCCTACATCGACCACGTGGTCGATGAGGCGACTCAACGTGTGCTCGGTACGGGACACACGGTCGCAGAGGCAATCCGACGACGCCGACTTGACGCAGGAAAAGACACAGTGTTCGTGGAACGGCTGCTCGGCTTGCACCTCACTCGTCAACAACTAGATCGTGGCACCGACTTCATCCGTGGAGTCATCGAACGAGCGGGGGCACATGCTCCCGCTCAAATGATCGAAAACGTCGGCAACTTGCCGACACCTAGCGAGCTTGAAGCCCCTGGCCTCTGGCTCGCGCGCCTCGAGATTCAGTGAGTCGACGTCGTCCTCCGGGTGACTGACGAACAAACAAGACACACCCGAGAACGCCGACGACTCCGACGAAGTAAAAACCCGCTGGTCCGGCCATCGACAGCAGAACAGGAATGACTCCTGCGGCCACCCATGCCAATTGATTCTGGGTCTCGAAGCGAGCGAATGCACGGCCTCTGTTCGCATCAGGAGCGTCTTGCTGAACGATCGCTTCGAATGCAAGACGACCGATAGCTGCCGCAGCGTTGACGAGCGCGGTCAGTACGAGACCCGCGGTGATGCTGCCCAACCAGCCGGCAATCAGCCCGGCGACCGCGACCGCTGCGACTGTGACTATCAGCATCGTGTCGACGTTCAATCGTCGACGAATCGCGGGTGCGACCGTGTTGGCCAAAAGAGTGCACAGTCCGGCAAGTGCAAGTGCAAAACCGAACCATGCGGTACCAGCTGTTTCATGACGTAGCCAGAACGCAAGATGGAAGAACATGAATCCGACCACACCGCGCAGAATGCGCATCATCGTCGCCGCACGAACGACACGTGGCGAGTGCAACTCGCGCACCTCGAGTGGCGTCGCATGTTCCGCTGCGATCACGACGTCACGTGGAAGTTGAAGTGCTGATGCACAGGCGAATGCGAACACGACCGCAGCACCAGCAAGTGCCACCTGGGTCGAGAGCAATTGCAACAGTGCCGCCGGCACGGCTGCGACGAATCCGGTGATGCCGCCGACCTGCCCGAGTTTGCTGTTTGCGTCGACGAGTTTCTCATCAGACTCGACCGTGCTCGGCACGAGGGCAGACTTCGAAATGGCATACGTCTTTGACAAGACAAGTGCAGCGAACGCCAACGGAAATAGCGTGAGCGAATCGACGTAGAAGATCATCGCGACCATGACCATGGCACGAAGCGCAGCAACCAACGCGATGACGAGTCGTTGGCCACCTTTCATTCGATCGATCGCCGGGCCGATAAGCGGCGCAACGACGAGAAAAGGGGCCATGCTCACAAGGAGAAACGCAAGAACCTTTCCCCGAGCCGCATCGGGACTGACGGACAGGAACATCGAATCGGCAAGTGACACCGCCATCACGGCTTCGCCGCCGACCATCAACGCATGCGTTCGAGCCAGATTCTGCAGCGGAGTCGGACCGGGTAGCCCAGGGCCGTGTTCAACTCGATGTCGCCCACTGCCGCGCATGCGGCGATGCTACGCCCCGCGTGGTCGCTCGTACTTGTACCCGAGGCCGCGAATAGTGACGATTCTCTCGGGGTTCGCCGGGTCAATCTCGATCTTGGAGCGCAGACGCTTCACGTGCACATCAAGTGTCTTCGTGTCGCCCACGTAGTCAGTTCCCCACACGCGATCAATGAGGGTCTCACGCGGCAACACGCGACCAGCATTAGCCATCAGAATGTGGAGAAGTTCGAACTCTTTCAGTGGTAACGACACATCTTCACCACGGATGACAACATGATGCTCTTCGGGATCGAGCTGTACGTCGCCCACCTCGACTACAGATCCTGACAATTCGCCACCGCGGTCGTTTGGAGCTCTTCGCATGACAGCTCGCATTCGAGCTACGAGTTCACGCATACGATAGGGCTTGGATACGTAGTCATCAGCACCGACATCAAGGCCAACGACCCTGTCGATTTACGCACCTTTCGCAGTGACCATGATGATCGGGGTGAGCGTCTTTTTGCGCAGTTGCCGACATACGTCGAGCCCTGACATCTTCGGCAGCATGACGTCGAGCAACACCAGGTCCGGATTCACGACATCGAACATCTCGAGGGCTTGTAGTCCGTCGCGGGCGACCGACACACGGAAACCTTCTTTCTTGAGACCGACTTGCAGTGCTTCGATGAAGGATTCTTCGTCTTCGACGATGAGAACCGACGGGTTACTGATTGATGACATGACCATTGACCTCAATCTTTGCCGACGCTTCGCCAGACTTGAGTGGGAAAGCAAGCGTAAACGTGGATCCTTTACCCTCGAGTGACTCGACGTTCACCTGCCCGCCATGTTGCGTGACGATGTTTCGCACTATCGATAATCCGAGACCCGTCCCGCCCGTGTCACGTGAGCGGGCCCTGTCGGCCCGATAAAACCTTTCGAAAATTCGGTCAAGGTGTTCGGCTGAAATTCCAATGCCATGGTCCTCAACCTTGATGATGACTGAATTCCCAGATTTGAACACAGATACATGCACGGTAGATCCGGAGTCGCTGTACTTCACTGCGTTGTCCACCACGTTGCCGACTGCTGACACCAACTGTCTGAAATCGCCCTCTATCATTTGTGGAGTCTCCGGAGTGGACAGGTCAATCTGGATTCCGGCGCGTTCGGCAAGTGCCTGCACTCGATGTACCGAATCCGTAACTACTTCCACGACATCTACCGCACCAGTGACGCGCTCCCCCGTCTTCTCGATTCGTGAGAGCTCCATCAGGTCATTGATGGTTGTCGACATGCGTTGTACTTCGGAGACGATGCGACCTGCAAGTTTGTGGGCCAATGCGTCCGTCACTTCTCCTTCCAATGTTTCCGCAAGTACGGAGATTGCTCCAACGGGTGTCTTGAGCTCATGACTGATGTTTGCGACGAAATCAGTACGGACTTGGTC
>SXWG01000010.1 GCA_005789925.1 Actinomycetota bacterium
GAACAAAGAAGGTCCTCGCTCGTTGAATCGTCAGACATGGTTGCTCCTTTTGAAAAATAGTGGTTGAGAACTTTGTGCCGACCGATGCGTCAGCGGGCTGTGACCGTCACAGTGTCACGGCCACTCTTCAGAACAGTGCCGGGGGTCTTGCCGGTGGGCTGACTATTCGTCATGATGGCAGTTCCGTTCACGAAGACATGCTCGATTCCGATTGAGCCTGCAGTGAGACGAGCCGAGTCCCCAGGTAGGTCTTTCACGAGTCGTACCGGTTCACTACCCACGGTCTCGGGGTCAAAGACCACGATGTCGGCGATTGCTCCGGCTGCCAGAAGTCCTCGATTTTTCAAGCCGAATAATGACGCCGGCTCTGATGTCATCAACTTGATAGCCGTCTCGACTGGAATGAGTTTGCGTCCACGCAAGCAGTCGGCGATGAAGCGAGTGGTGTAGGTGCTCCCACACATGCGGTCGAGATGTGCTCCGGCGTCGGACCCGCCAATCATCGCTCGGTCATCGAGCCACACGTCACGACGCATCTCCCACGACTTCGGATCGTCGTCCTGAGGTGTCGGCCACAACACGGTGCGAAGGTCATCGGCGATGACGATGTCGAGGAGAGTGTCGAAATCTGATGTTCCACGTTCGGCAGCGATGTCCTTCACTCGTCGTCCCGAGAGACCTTTGTTGACGGCGCTGAATGTGTCGCCAATGACATAGTCACCCCAGTCGGCAAGTCGACGGAACACGCCAGCCTCGCGTGATTGCGCCCATTCCGTGAGTTTTAGACGAGTGTCGACATCGCGCAGTCGTGCGATGCGCTCTGGCACCGGAACACCAAGCACCGATTGCCAATTCGGCAGTAGCCACAACCCACAGAAGTTCAGGAACGACATGTTCATCGGTGCTTGGACCGGCATCGTGAGTGCCACGACACGTCCACCAAGTTCTTTCGCGCGCTCGAATGCCTGCAACTGACGTGGCACTCGCTCGGGCTCGCGAGAGTCGACCGTGAGAACGTTCCAGTTCATCGGACGATTGGCCGCAGCGCTCATCTTTGCAAGAAGTTCGATCTCGTCATCTGCGAACTGATCGAGACAGCCTGGCACGATTCCTTCGAGCGTGGTGCCCTCGTGTTTCCCAGTCTCTTCACACAGTGCGATGAGCTCGTCATGTGTCGCCCAACGACTTGCGACTGGTTCACCGTCACCGTCAGAGTGCGATGTCGAGTTAGTAAACGAAAACCCGATGGCTCCAGCCTCAATAGCCTTCGCGAGCTCTTTGCGCATGGATTCGATTTGTGTTGCGTCTGCCGGATTTCCAACGGCATCGAGGCCCATTGAATAACGCCGGATAGCACAGTGGCCGACCAAGAAACCGGCGTTCACGGCGATTCGTCCTTCGAACATCTGGAGATAGTCACTGAACGATTCCCAATTCCAGGACACACCTGTCTCGAGCGCCGCCAATGGCATTCCTTCGACTTTCGCCATCATGCGACGGAGATAGTCGGCATCTCCCGGCTTCAGTGGAGCGAGAGTGAAACCACAATTACCGGCGATGACAGTGGTGACACCGTGAAGACTCGATGGTGTCGCCATCGGATCCCACAACAACTGTGCGTCGTAGTGAGTGTGCGGATCGACGAAACCCGGGCATACGATCTTGCCTGTCGCATCAATGATGTTCGCTGCCGGTTCAGCGATTGTGCCGACAGCGACAATGCGACCGTCTTTGATTCCGACATCTGCACGACGAGGCGCTGTACCGGTGCCGTCGATGACAACTCCGCCGGAGATCAGGTGGTCAAGCATGTCCTCGTTCTCTTCCCTTCGACTGAAGATGTGCATCCGAGAAATCCGTACCGACAACCGTTGAAAATTGCCGTAGGTCCTGTCGTGAATGATTTCTGACGGTCCGTCAGATTGTACCACTGGTGTCTTTATGGAGGACCAAGTGAGTGACAAGCCTGCGGTGATACTGGAACGCAACTGCACAGGGAGACGCAGGCCGTCGTTTGGCCGACCTAAGTGACGGCCTGCAAGACTGTGAATCCCACCTCCACGAAGGAACTTCACTTCTCATGACGACACAGGGTTTCCTCTCCGGCGTTCGAGTTATCGACTGCTCGCTCCTCGGACCGGCGGCACTTGCCGGACACATGGTCGACTTCGGCGCAGAAGTCATCAAAATCGAATCACCTGCCGGCGACTATGGCCGCCAGATGACGTGGCCGATTGTCGAAGGTGAGTCGCTCCTTCACCACCACATCAATCGTGGAAAGAAGTCGGTCGTCCTCGACTTGAAGAACGATGAAGGCAAGCGCATCTTTGCTGAACTCATCAAGTCTGCAGATGTCGTCATCGAGGCGATGCGGCCAGGATTCCTCAACAAGATCGGGTTCGGATTCGAGAAGCTGAAGCAACTAAACCCGCGCATTGTGTTCTGTTCGATTTCTGGCTACGGAGCCACTGGCCCCTACCGAAACCTGCCGTCACACGGTATTGCATACGACACATGGAGTGGAGTCCTTGCACCCGTGACGGACGAGTTGGGTTTCGAGCGAATTCCCAACCAGGCCAACATCGGAATCGTGGCGGGCCCTGCGTTTGGAGCGATGGCGATCCTTGCCGCTCTGGTGCGCGCTCGCACGACGGGTGAGCCGGCAGCAATGGAGATCGCCCAGAGCGATGCTTCTGCGTATTTCGACTGGTATCGCATCGAGACGTACAAGGCGTACGAGCGTCCACAGAGTGAAGTGACGGGCAACCCCAGTGACAATTATGAACGTCGCGAGCCAGGCCTCGCTGGAATGTGGCCCGGCGTGCGCTATCAGATGTACAAGAGCAAGAATGGACACGTGCTGTTCATGGCCAGCGAGCAGGCGTTCTGGAAGAACTTCTGCAACGGAATCGGACGCATGGATTTGTTCGATAAATGGCCCGGAGCCACGTACGGTGACCACGCACAAGGAAATCTCGAATTGCAGGCCGAATTGAAGACGATCTTTCTCACGAAGACCACGGAGGAGTGGATCGACTTCGGCAATGAGCACAACACCACCCTCGCCGCTGTGAATACACCAAAGACCGTGGTCAACGACCCGCAGTTCAAAGATCGTGTCACTTGGACCACCAAGGAACAGACCGGTTCGGAAATGATGTTGTTCCCATTGCACGTCGAGGGTGAAGAACTTCCTGTTCCCTCACGCGCTCCGACGTGTGGTCAGCACACCGAAGAGGTGTTGCGTGATGTGTTGGGAATGGATGCTGCCGCGATCGCCAAAGTTCGCGATACAGGTGCCATCGGCTGAGCCGACGTCACGACGAGTGACACCTCAGTGCTGGACTCGCGACACGATGTCTTCAGCGAACTTCTCGATTGATGGTCGGTAGTCGTCTGCGGTCAGGTTGAGACCGTCCATCTGGCCTTTGCTCACGTTCTGATCCATCGCCCACGGCATACAGATCATGCTCGTGACACCAAGTTCCTCCTCAGCGCGTCTGTACAGATCGACAGAGGGCATGGCATAGATGCCACACATGACATCGAAATCGTCATTTTCGCGACCGAACTCTTTGAGATATCCCTTGAGTCTGCCGACATAATGCTCTGCTTGGTCCCACGGATACGCATTGCCGATCCATCCGTCACAGAGCCGTGCTGCGCGCTTCAGTGCCGCATCAGTGTGACCCCCGCCGTAGATCGGAACCGGCTTCGATGGAGTCGGCTCCATCGTGCACAGCGGAACGTCGAAGTATTCGCCGTGCCATTCCACCCATCCGGCACTCCACAGTGCGCGCAACGCCGGAATCATCTCGTTCAAACGCTTACCACGAGTCGCATAGTCGACGCCGTGTAAGTCGAATTCCTCCTTCATCCAGCCGGCACCCACACCAAGTGCGACGCGATTGTCGGAGATCACCGCAGCCGTCGACACTTCTTTGGCGAGCTGGACGAGCGGTCGATGTGGTGCGACATAAATGTTGGTGTTGAAATGCAATGTCGTGGTGACCGCCGCCATCGCACCGATGAGAACCATTGGATCGGGCCACTGGGCCTTTTCGTCCCACATCGGCCGACCATCCGGATAGGGCGAGTACGGATACTTGCTTTCGAGCTTCTTTGGATACACCAGGTGATCCGACACCATGATTCCGTGGTAGCCCGCCTCATCCAGCAGACAGGAAACCGTGATGAGTTGGCGGGCATCCATGAATGCCGTCGCTGACCAGAATTTCATGGGGGTTTCCTATCACGCCCGCTCCGTTTGAACGTTGGCGGTGCCCTTCTGACAAACTGTCGGGAATGTCCCAAATCAAGGTTTTCCCGTCGTAACGAGCCCTCGAGGCGCGGTGCGACACCAGTCGGGGGTCCCACACCACCATGTCGATGCACATCGGCGATTCGCCAGAGGAAGCAGCGTTCCGCGCTGAGGTACGTGCGTGGCTCAGTCAACATGCGGCACCTCGTTCCGACGACGGCGGCAACTGGCACGATGACCTGCACGCGCATTCGATCGCGTGCAAAAAGTGGCAGCGAGTTCTCTTCAACAACGGCTGGGCCGGTATCTCGTGGCCGAAGCAATTCGGTGGGCGCGGCGGTTCACACCTTCAAGAGTCCATCTTCAATGAAGAGCAGGCAAAGTTCGAGACTCACACCGGCCTGTTTGCCGTCAGTCTCGGCATGGTCGGGCCGACTCTCATGGCGCACGGCACTCCCGAACAACAAGAGGTCTTCCTTCCCAAGATGTTGAGTGGTGAACACGTGTGGTGTCAGCTGTTCAGTGAGCCAAATGCTGGAAGTGACTTGGCGAATGTCGCCACACGTGCGATTGAAGACGGCGATGACTTCATCGTGAACGGACAGAAGGTCTGGACATCAATGGGTCAATTTGCGGACTACGGAATTTTGCTGACACGCACCGAGCCCGACGCACCAAAGCACAAAGGCATCACGTACTTCATCGTCGACATGAAGACCCCAGGTATTGAGGTGCGCCCACTCGTACAGATGACTGGTGTCGCACACTTCAACGAGGTGTTCCTCACAGACGTGCGCATTCCAAAGGCGAACATCGTCGGCGGTCTACACGGTGGCTGGGCGGTGGCGAACACCACTCTCACCAGCGAACGTGGGTTCATCGGCGGAGGCTCTAGTTCGTGGTCAGTCGACGAACTCATCGACTTCGCGCGTGAGCGCGGCCTTGACAAAGATCCGGTAGTCCGCGGAAAGTTGGCCGAGTGTTATGCACGCGCACAGACACTCACCTACCTCGGCTACCGGCTACGCACTGCTGCATCGAATCGCACCATGCCAGGGCCAGAAATGTTCGTCATGAAACTGGCATACGCACAGCATTGGTCTCGCACCATGGACGTCGCGATGGAGATCGCCGGTGCCCACGGAATGATCAGTGGCGATGCGGCGGGCGACGCCATGCATTGGCAACACAATCTTCTCGGTCAATTCGCCATCAGACTCGGCGGTGGAACGAACGAGGTGCAACAAAACATCATCGGAGAGCGTGGACTTGGTCTGCCACGTGAACCGTCCGTAGATCGAGACCAACCATGGCGATCACTCGCGAAGGGATGACCGTGTCACAAGTGCAACAAGAATTAGACGCCGACAAGAGGGTCTTCTACGAACAGCTTCAAGGCTTCGTGGGATTGCAGATCGGGCCTCCTCAACCAGCACCCGACGAGGTGAACATCCCGATGATCCGTCACCTCGTCGAGGCGGTCGGTGACGAGAACCCGATCTACCTGGATGAAACGGCGGCACGAGCCTCGAGACATAGCGAGATCGTCGCTCCGCCCACGATGCTCCAAGCGTGGGTCATGCACGGCATCACGCCACGCAGCAATGAAGGAGACGGCCCATACGAGCAGATGAACCGGCTGCTCTTTTCAAAGGGTTTCACCAGTGTGGTGGCGACCAATTGTGAGCAGGTCTACGACCGTTACGTGAAGCCTGGCGACCGTCTCTCGATGACCACAACCATTGACTCGATAAGTGAGGAAAAGACCACGGGCCTTGGCACTGGCCATTTCGTCACGACACGCCAGGACTATTGGGATGCCAATGGAAATCGTGTCGGGTCGATGCTGTTCCGCATCATTCGTTTTCGTCCCGCGGCGAAGTCGAAGCCCAAACCACCACGGCCGGCGCCTGCCACCACCCATGACAACAGTTGGTGGTTCGACGCCCTGAAGGAAGGAAAGTTGCTCATTCAGCGGTGCAAGGGATGCGGTGAATTGCGTAATCCCCCACATCCGATGTGCGCATCGTGCCGCAGCACGGAATGGGACTCGATCGAAGCCAAGGGAACGGGCTCGATCCACAGTTACGTGGTGACGCACTACCCCGTGGTCCCGAGTTTCGATTATCCGTTACCGATACTTCTTGTCGATCTCGACGAAGGAGTGCGCATGGTGATGAACCCGATCGATGCGACACCAGAAGATCTACAGATCGGCCGCAAAGTCACCGTCGAGGTGCACAAATGCGACGCGGATCTGTCCCTGCCATTCGCCCGCTTGGCGAAGTGAAACCCGTCAGCGAACTGAAGGAACCTACGACATGAATTTCGATCTGTCAGATGAACAGCAGGTCATCAGCGACCTCGCTGCCCAAATTTTCAGTGGTCAGTCGACCGTCGAGCGTGTGATCGAAGTCGAGTCCGGCGATGGCTTCGACCGCACACTGTGGAATGAACTTGCAAAGGCTGGGCTACTCGGCTTGTGTCTGCCCGAAGAACACAGCGGGCTCAACATGAACATGGTCGAATTGGCTCTCGTCCTCGAACAGCAAGGCAAGACCGTCGCATCAGTGCCGCTGTGGTCCACTTCGATCGGCTCAATGGCAGTCGCGGAGTACGGCTCGAAAGATGTCCGGTCGAGCCTACTTCCCGCGGTTGTCGAAGGGAAAAACGTGGTCGCGTTGGCTCTGGCGAATTACGGCGCGAACGATGTGATGAACCCGTCCGTCACGGCCACAGATACCGACGGTGGCGTGAAGCTCAGCGGCGGGAAACCGGCTGTGAGCTTCGCTCAACACGCATCACATGTGCTCGTTTCTGCGAAGCGTGCTGATGACTCGATCGTGCTCGCACTCGTCGACCTGAAGGCTCCCGGTGTCACCATCACGCCGGTCGAAGCGAGCAATCGTCAGCCGACCGCGAACATCGAATTCGACGTCACGGTGCCTGCGACTCACATCGTCGCGGGTCTTGAAGGAAACGGCCGCGAGGCTCTGCGTTGGGTCCACGAACACGCACTCGTCGGATTGTGTGCTTTGCAACTCGGAATCTCTCAAGGTGCAATCGGCATCATGAGCGATCACGTGAAGACCCGCACCCAGTTCAACAAGCCTCTCTCGGCGCAACAGGCAGTCGCGGTCCGCGCTGCTGATCAATTCGTCACAACCGAAGCCATCCGCGTCACCACGCTGAATGCGGCATGGCGCATGTCCGAAGGTTTCGACGCCCGTCAAGACGTTCTAGTGGCCATGTACTGGGCGACCGAAGGTGGTCACTCCATCGTCATCGCATGTCAGCATCTCCACGGTGGCATCGGTGCCGACATCTCCTATCCGGTGCACCGCTATTTCCTTTGGGGCATCCAGATCTCCACAGAACTCGGAGGTGCGAGCCAGCACCTCTCCCGACTCGGAAAGTTGATCGCATCACGATGAAGACTTCACTTTCACACTCAAAGGTCAAGGTGGGAGACCAACTTCCCGGTCTTGATATTCCACTCACGCGCACTCTCATCGTCGCGACGGCCATAGCCACGCGCGACTACCAAGAAGTCCACCATGATCCGGGTCTCGCGGTCGAGCGTGGTTCGAAGGACATCATCATGAACATCCTCACCACGAACAGTTTCGTCGGTCGTTATGTCACCGATTGGGCCGGCCCAGATGCACTCATCAAGAGCGTGAAGGTACGCCTCGGTGCACCGAATTACCCGGGCGACACCATGAAGATGACCGGTTCAGTCACTGCTATGGAGGGCAAGGTCGCCACGATTGCGATTCGTGGGGCGAACGCACTCGGAGATCATGTCAACGCCACTGTCGAGGTAGAGCTGTCATGAGCAACAAACTTGGACGTACAGCAGCAATCTGCGGAATCGGTGCCACCGAGTTCTCGAAGGATTCTGGTCGCAGTGAGATGAAACTTGCGGTCGAAGCAGTCAGTGCTGCAATCGATGATGCCGGGCTTAAGCCGAGTGACGTCGACGGAATGGTCACCTATTCGAGTGACAACAATCCCGATGTCGAGATTGCTCGAAACCTCGGAATTGGTGGGCTTCGTCACTTCTCGCGCGTGCACTACGGCGGTGGCGCGGCATGTGGCACCATCGCCCTGGCCACCATGGCTGTCGCCACCGGTGCAGCAGATGTCGTCGTGTGTTACCGAGCGTTCAACGAACGAAGTGGACGGCGTTTCGGTGCAGGCGTGCAGGATCTCCCGAACGCCGCGACAGCAGAGCGTGCACAGTTCTCCTACACATCGTCCCAGGGCCTTCTCACCCCGGCGTCGTGGGTGGCTATGGTCGCTCGTCGCTACATGCACTTGTACGGCGCCACCAGCGAAGACTTCGGTCGTGTGGCCGTCGCGATGCGCAAGCACGCAGCCACCAACCCTGCAGCGTGGTTCTACAACCAACCCATCACGCTGGAAGAGCACCAGCAGAGTCGATGGATCGTCGAACCCCTGCATCTCTATGACTGCTGTCAGGAAAGTGACGGGGCCC
>SXWG01000161.1 GCA_005789925.1 Actinomycetota bacterium
CGCAACGGTGTCGGTGTGGGTGTAGGAGAACACATGGCCCATGTGAAGTGAACCGCTGACCGTCGGGGGAGGTGTGTCGACGGCGAACACGTCTGCGCGCGAAGCAGAGGGGTCAAAGCGATAGGCCCCCGCTTCTTCCCAGAGGGATGTCCACTTTGATTCGAGATTGTCGAGAGATGGCTTCTCAGGCACAGCGGACATAGGAGACAAATCGTAGGCTTCTCTCCGTGCTGAACCTCTATGACACCGCCACTCAGACGGTGAAACCTCTCGCACTGCGAGACCCGGGGACCGTCAGCATCTATCTGTGTGGCCCCACCGTGTACGGGCCGCCTCACCTGGGCCACGGACGTGCCACTTTGGTGTACGACATTCTGCGTCGTTATCTCGAATGGACTGGTCTGCGCGTGCGCTTGGTGTCGAACATCACGGATATTGACGACAAGATCATCGACCGCGCCAACCGCGAGGGTCGCCCATGGCAGGACATCACGAACAAGTGCGAAGACGTGTGGTTCCGTGCCATGTCACAGCTGGGAGTACAGCGGCCGACGGATGTTCCGCATGCCACCGAGTATGTGGACGAGATGGTCGCCATGATCGGAACACTCGTGGCTCGTGGTGCTGCGTACCCCACCGACGACGGCGTGTACCTGTCGGTCGAATCCGTTCCTGATTACGGATTGCTCGCGCACCAAAGTCTCGATGACATGCTCGCCGGTGGCGGTGAACGTGAGGTGCTTGGTGCCGAACAGAAGCGCCACTCCGCTGACTTTGCTCTGTGGAAGTTTTCGAAGCCCGGTGAGCCAAGTTGGCCATCACCGTGGGGTGACGGTCGGCCCGGATGGCACAGCGAATGCGTGGTAATGAGTCTGCAATTACTTGGCGACGGTTTCGACCTGCACTGCGGTGGTGCCGACTTGCGCTTCCCGCATCACGAGAACGAGCGTGCACAGTCGGTTGCCCTTGGTCGAGAGTTCGCACGACATTGGATGCACAACGGTTTCGTAGTCGACGCAGAGGGCGAGAAAATGTCGAAGAGCCTCGGAAACGTGGCAAATCTTCTCGATTTGCTCGAGCACTACGACCCTCGTGCGTACCGCATGTTGTTGTTGCAATCGCATTACCGCTCGCCAGTAAAGGTCGGGCAGGACAACATCGATTCATCGGTGAAAGCTCTGGCAAATCTCGACAACTTCTACGCGCGCACAAGTAGTTGCCCAAATGGCGCGGCAGACGGAGCCCTGCTCGCGGACTTCCGTGCGGCCATGAACAACGACCTCGACACTCCCGCCGCTATGGCGCTGATTTTCGACAGTGTTCGTTCGGCCAACTCGGCACTCGATGATGGTGACTTGGCGCGGTGTGCGACATTGCGTGCATCCGCAGTTCACATGGCTGATGCACTCGGTCTGAACTTCACTGCGGGTGACGACGTTGATGACGTCGCTCTTGGCAAAGCAGCCGAGCTAGATGCTGCACGTGTCGCGAAGGATTTTGCGCGCGCAGATGCGCTTCGCGCCGAGCTAACCGCCCAGGGTTACGTGGTTGAGACCGCCAAGGAAGGTACGCGCCTCCGCCGTGGCTGACGTGACCGCCACGAAACACAAGGCACCACTTCCTCCCGGTTTCTGGACAATCTGGACCACGGTTGCGCTCGACCTAGTCGGGTTTGGAATCGTCGCGCCGATTCTGGGTCGTTATGCAGAGCGATTCGGCGCGTCTGGGCTTGAAGTCGGTCTGTTGTTCGCCTCGTTCTCGCTCGCGCAGTTTGTGTTCGCGCCAATTCTGGGTCGCGTGTCGGACAGGGTCGGACGCAAGCCTGTCATCATCGTGTCGCTTGTGGGAACGGCAGTCGGCAGCTTCATCACGGGGGCAGCAGGTGCATTGTGGGTGTTGTTCTTGGGGCGCATCATCGACGGAGCTTCAGGTGCGAGTGTTGCGGTAGCACAGAGTGCGATAACCGACATCGCGCCGCCAGATCAACGCACAAAGCTGCTCGGAATACTGGGTGCAGCATTCGGTATCGGTTTTGTTCTCGGACCAGCTGTTGGTGGTCTGGCGGCTCTCGGCGGACCGCATGTTCCGTTCTACGTTGCCGGAACTGTCGCAGCTGTGAATGCAGTCGTTGCACTTGTTCGGCTGCCTGAGACAAAGTCAGTTGTCTCAATCCCGGTCCGCAACTCGCGCCGCGTTCGTGCGGTGTCACCCGAGCTGTTGCGTTATGCAGTCATCGGGTTCATCGCCACCGCAGGCTTTGCCGGTTTCGAAGCGACGTTTTCTCTGTTTGGTGAGCGACGATTCGACCTGACAGAAGGTTCAGCCGCAGCAGTATTTCTGTTCGTCGGCGTGTTGTTGGTAATTGTGCAGGGGTTGCTCGTTGGCCAGTTGGCTACGCGTGTCAAGCCCTTCGTACTGCTTCGCGCCGGTCTTGTCATCGTTGCTCTCGGACTGTTCACTCTGAGTTCGGCGACTACTTGGCCAGTGCTATTCGTGTCACTCGCAGTACTTGCTATCGGTCAAGGTGTTGCTACACCTTCACTGACTTCGCTGGTCGCAGAGGCGGCGCCAGAAGAGCGGAGGGGAGAGGCACTTGGCTACCAGCAAAGCGCTGGTGCCTTGGCGCGAATTGTCGGACCAGTTGCAGCAGGTGCGATCTTCGACGGCATCGGTGTGGGAGCGCCGTATATTCTTGGCGGTGCACTTGTCCTTCTTGCTGTCATTCTCGTAACACGAGGTTCGCGAGTTGCTACATCTGTCGCCTGATTTCGCACGTTGAGATGACTCTAAATAATGCGTCGGTCCCTACCCATTGGTAACTTGGCGTCATGGCCGAGTTCTCCCTCCACCTAAATGACGATCAACTGCAAATCCAAGATTGGGTCAACAACTTAGCAAAAGATGAGATTCGACCCAATGCAATCGAATGGGACGAGCGCGAAGAATTCCCGGTCCCCCTCGTTGAAGAGGCCGCAAAGATCGGTCTGTACGGGTGGGAGTTTCTCATGAACTCGATGGGCGATCCGTCAGGTCTCACAATGCCAGTTGCTATCGAAGAGTTGTTCTGGGGCGACGCTGGTATCGGCATGGCCATCATGGGTTCAGGGCTTGCTGCAGCGGGAATCGCAGGCAACGGAAACCCTGAGCAGGTCATGGAGTGGGTGCCACAGTGCTACGGAGATGCAAACAAGGTGCAACTCGGTGCGTTCTGTGTGAGCGAACCTGATGCTGGCTCCGACGTCTCATCGCTTCGTACGCGCGCCGTATATGACGAAGCAAACGATGAGTGGGTGTTGAACGGCACCAAAGCATGGATTACCAATGGTGGAATTGCCGATGTACACGTAGTTGTTGCAGCTGTTGATCCGGCGCTTAAAGGACGCGGTCAGGCGTCATTCATCGTTCCTCCGGGAACGAAGGGAATTAGTCAAGGCCAGAAGTATCTGAAGCATGGCATTCGTGCGTCACACACGGCAGAAGTCGTGCTCGACGATGTCCGTGTTCCCGGTCGTTGTCTACTCGGAGGCAAAGAGAAGCTTGATGCAAAACTGGCTCGTGCACGCGAGGCTGGTCGGAGCGGCGAGAAGCAGCCAGCAATGAGTACTTTCGAAGCCACACGGCCGGCAGTGGGTGCGCAGGCACTTGGTATTGCGCGTGCCGCATATGAGATCTCGCTTGACTATGCCAAGGAGCGTGTTGCATTCGGCAAGCCGATCATTATGAACCAGGCAATCGCGTTCAAGTTGGCGAACATGATCACTCGCATCGATGCGTCGCGGCTTCTTATTTGGCGTGCAGCGTGGACTGCGAAGAACGGTGGCTTCACCCACGGTGAAGGTTCGATGAGCAAGTACTACGCGTCCGAGACGGCAGTCCGCGTCACTGAAGAAGCAATTCAAATTCTTGGCGGGTACGGCTACACCCG
>SXWG01000162.1 GCA_005789925.1 Actinomycetota bacterium
GAATGGTGGCATCAAGAACAGCCTTGACAGTTGGAATAGCGCGTTCCTGCGCCGGCTCGGGGATGACTCCGCGCTCTTCCACGATGTGAGTGTATGACAATACGACGCATCGCAAGGGGGGTCGGCTCTGGGAAGATGGCGCCGTGAGCAACCACGACCTGGGCGAATGGTTACGTCACGGTGACGATGGCCGAACAAGGTGTTGGTGGTGTGGCGTGGACCCTTTGTATGTCGCCTACCACGACACCGAATGGGGACGACCTGTACACGATGACCGACGACTCTTCGAGAAGGTCTGTCTCGAGGGGTTCCAGTCGGGGCTCAGTTGGCTGACGATTCTGCGCAAACGGGACAATTTTCGGCAAGCATTCGACGACTTCGACATCGTGAAAGTCGCTGAATACAGCGATGATGACATTGCGCGGCTGATGGGCGACGCCGGCATCGTGCGGCATCGCGGAAAGATCAGGTCTGTGATCAACAACGCGCGTCGATGTGCAGAATTGATTGCACGCGACGGCTCATTTGCCGACTTTGTGTGGAGTTTTGTGCCCGATGGCCCGGAAGGCGACCGCTCGCGGCCACTAGGGATTCCATCGCAGACCCCGTCTTCCACACGGCTGTCGAAAGAACTGAAGAAGCGAGGCTGGAGCTTCGTCGGACCCACCACGATGTACGCCTTCATGCAGTCAGTCGGAGTGGTCAATGACCACCTTCACGGATGTCACGTGCGAGACGAGATCAGCGCGGCTTGACCAAGTCTTCCGCGTTCTGGCGAACCTGCCAGTCGTTGTCGGTGAGCGCATGCTGAAGTGCAGCGTCGACTTCGGGTCCGTCGAACGGTGCGAGTGCGAGAACAGCACGTCTGCGGACCGCAGGCTTGTCGTTGCATCCGGCCAGAATCGCTGGCAGACCCCGCACATCGCCGATGGCACCGAGTGCCGCGACGCACGCTTCACGAACGAGAGCACGTTCGTCCTGAGTCGCACAGGCGATGAGCGCACGCAGCTCATCATCTGACACGCTCTCGCGCTCGCCGAAGGCCCAAGCGGCCATTTCCGCGACATAGAGATCATCGTCCTGTAACAGCGTGATGAGGTGCACATTCGTGTGATGCGCCCCAAGTTGGGCGACCCGTCGACGCACGTATTCGCTTTCGTCGGCCAGGTGTGATTTCAAGTCATGCGTGGTGAGTGCCCCCATGCGGTCAAGCGCACGAAGTGCACTCGACCGAGTCTTCGCATCTGAACTTGAGAGACCATCGCGAATGGTGTTCTCATCGCCGGAGAATCCGGCAAGGATCGTGCGGAGACGTTCCCCAGAGGTGGAGTCAGGCGATGTGTTCATGCGCGACTCGACTGCGACAGTGTCATCGCAGCACGTTGTTCACGATGCCGACTGCGTACGCGGCTGCGAATGAGAGCACCACAGCTAGAACAACTCCGGTGATGATGGCCCCGAGCCCCAAGTGACCAGCGCTCTGCCACCGTCGCACGAATGGTGCCTTTTGCTCGAGCGGTGTGGGTTTCGTGGTCACCGGCACGCGTGAATCGGGGCGTGAAGTGGCAGGCTTGATGCGGCCAGCCACAATGAGGGCGACGAATGCGCACACCAGAGCGAACAAGGAACGGATCGTCGAATCGATGATGGACGACAACACAGACATCACAGGGACTGACAGCGTACCCCTGAAGTCCTCGCCTTGGCCGGCGCCACGTGTGTCAGGACATTCTGGCCAGGGTGAAACCGCTGATGTCGCGACGTTGCGTCGACGATTGCGACGCGAGCGAATGGCGATTCCGCTCGTCACTATCTCCTGGCTGATCATCTTGACGATTGTCGTCAGTTCGGTTATTCGCATCGAGCGTTGGAAAGTGGCACCGGGTGAGGCGCTTACCGTGTCTGATCGCATTGCCGTGAAAGCAAAGGAGGGTGGCGACGAAGCACCAGAACGATTCGAGCCGAAGAACAAGATTCGTTTCGTGACGGCATTTGCCGGGCAACTCACCGCACTCGACGCATTCGTCGGCTGGATCGACCCACATGTGCAGGTCAACACATTAGTGGAACACTTCGGTGAACAAGATCCTGCCGATCAACGTCAGGTCGCGTTTCAGTCGATGTTCGGGGCGCAGCAAATTGCCGAGTACGTCGCCTTCTCGCGCCTCGGTTACGACGCCACGTTTAACCAAGGTGCGGCCATCGTCAAAGAACCTCTGTGTATCGAGAACCCTGATCCGCAGAGTGCTTGCAAGGTGCTCAACGTCGGCGACACCATCACATCACTTGATGGCAAACCGATCGACAAGCTGACCGACATTTCGCCCGTCTTGGCGGCACGTTCACCCGGCGATGTCATCGACATCACCGTTCAACCGCGCGACGGAAGCAAGAAGCAGAACAAAAAGGTGAAGCTCATCGCCAAACCCGATGATCCGACGAAGACCTTGGTCGGCTTCACTCCCGCCGACACCCGCACCGTCGACGTGCCCTTCGAGGTCACTATTTCGACTTCAGACATCGGCGGCCCGTCGGCTGGGCTCGCATTCACGTTGGCGCTGCTCGACGAGTTGAGCCCTGGCGAATTGCTCGGATCGCGAAAAGTTGCCGCGACCGGAACCATCAATGAAGACGGTGAAGTCGGGGCCATCGGAGCTCTCGTCCAAAAAGCTGTCGCCGTGCGCGACTCTGGCGCCACTGTTTTTCTTGTGCCGCAGGACCAGACAGAGGATGAGATTCGCGCAGCGCAAAAAGCTGCCGGCTCGGGCGTGCGCATCATCGCCGTCGGCAACCTCGACGAGGCCCTGCACGTACTCGACGAACTGGGTGGGGACCCGCTGCCACGCGTCAACACCTGAGGCAACTCACCCCAGCGCACGCCTCCCGTGCTGTCGATTGCCACCATCGCGACTGTCCACAGCCGTACTCTTGTTGTACTCATGGCCATTTCGTTCTCCCGCCCGGACCCGGCCTCTCCTGCAGCAGTGGGATCGGCCACGTTCCCCGTCAACCGACGGGGTTATGACCCTGCCGAAGTCCGTGATTTCTTGCGCATGGTCGCGGCCGAGCTCGCTCGCCTGCAGGAGAGGGAGCGGTTCCTCGAGAGTGAACTTCGCGCATTGCAGACCAAGGGAATGTCATCGCCTGGGCGCCTCGACGAGGAGACGGTCACAACCTTGTTAGGAGAAGAAGCAGCGCGCGTGTTGTCGACGGCGCGCGATGCGAGTGTGCAGATTCGAAACCGGGCAGAAGAGTCAGCCACGCGACTCGTTCGCGAAGCGGCAGAAGACGCAGCGCGTATCCGCGAGTCCGCCCAGTCCGAAGCAAATCGTCTTCGCAACGATGCGAACAGTGATGCCGAGTCAGAAGTCGAACTTGCGAAGCAGCAGGGACGCGACATGGTGTTCGAAGCACGCGAGTACCGCGAGAAGGTGTTGTCAGAGCTCGCTCGCCGCCGCGACGCAGCGCGTGCGCAGATCGAACAACTTCTGCACGGTCGCGATCGACTGCTGAATGCCTTCGAGCGCGCACGAATCGCATCGGAAGACGTCATCAACGGTCTCGAAGCCGCACATGACGAACCAGAGATGTTGGTGAACCTATCGCCGACCACTGGTCCGCTGCCGGCGATGCTCCCTACTCGCATGACCGAAGAGACCACACTGACGCCGTTTGACCATGAGACGGCCGTCGAAGTCGAGAGTGAGCCGGCGAACGAAGTAGTCGAAAGCGCGTTCTATGACCATGCTGTGAGCGACACCGAGCTTCATGCCGAAGAAGCCGAAGCCCCAGTCGTGCACCCCGAAGTGTCGAACCCGTCGAACATGCATCCATCGTTGATGGATGAGCGCGATTCGCAAGAAGAGTCGAAAGACGAGACTGGCCCACTTGCCACTGTGGTGTCGTTGTTCGATGGTCGCCGCGGCAAGAAAAACAATGTCGTCGAAGCAGATGTAGACGCGACCTCCCACGACGATGCCCCGGTTGTGGAACCAGTTGTCGAGACGGTGGTAGAACCTGTTTTTGCGACGCCAGTTGCGCCGGTCAACAACGTGCCCGAGACACATCAGTTGAGCAAGACCGCCATCGACGACATCTTCAAGCGACTGCGTGCATCGTCGCCAGCGTCGGTGACCAAGGCTGTCGAGAGCAAGAAGGCCGAGAAGTCCACTGACAAAGAGCTCGTCGAAACACCGGTCGCACGTCGACCGTTGGCCGTCACACCCGTCGTCGAGCCAGAGAAGTTCATCCATCGTGACGAAGTGCTCGCGCCGATCATCGAGACGTTGGCCAAGAAAATCAAGCGGGTGCTTGCCGACGAACAGAATTCGATTCTCGAGGTGCTCGAGAGCAAGAAGCGCAAGATCGACGTTGACGCGTTGTTGGGAACCGAGAAAGTGCATGTCTCGCGCCACACCGACGCCCTGACCGACACCGTCATGAAAGCGGCGATGGAAGGCGCAAAGACCACGAAGACCGCGCGCGGATCGGTGAAGCGGGTGACTCCTGCATCTGTGATGTCAGCGATGAGCGATGTGCTCGGTGAACATCTCGTGTCGTCGATGCGTGCGAAGGTCGAATCGATTGTTTCTGAGTGTGATAGCGACCGTGATGCGATCGCCGAAGGCGTGCGCAATACGTATCGCGAATGGAAGATGCAGCGTGCCGATGAAGTGGCTGCAGACATCGCCTGTGCGTCGTTCGTGCGGGGCAGTGTCGAATCGCTCGAACCGGGTACAAAAGTGTGCTGGATGGTCGATCCGAACGGACCCGCATGTCCCGATGCAGAAGACAACTCGTTGGCGGGTGCAACCATTTGTGGCGAGCCATTCCCGACTGGTCACACAATGCCACCGGCACATGTCGGCTGCCGTTGCATCATTAGCCCCGCGCACTAGTAGCGTCGTCTCGAGTGCGCAACCCCTCTGATCTCCCCCCGAGCGGTCCTGGCGGACAACCGCCGTTCCGTATTCCTCAATTCCGATTTGGTCGGCCGAGCAAAGGTCGCATCCTCGTGTCGATCATTGTCGGATTGCTTCTGGTGCTTGCTTTCAGTGCACGCAGCCTGTCGTCATTCTTTGTGAACATTCTCTGGTTCCGCGGAGTTGGCCAAAGCGACGTGTACTTCGGCATTCTCAGTGCCAAGGTGCAGCTTGCGGTCATCTTTACGGCCGGCTTCGCCCTCGTGGCGTGGGTGAACCTCTTCATCACCGATCGACTTGCTCCACTTGTGCTTCCGAACACGCCGGAAGACCGTGCAGTGCTTCGGGTGCAAGAAGTCATCGGTAGGCGACGAGGATTGTTGCGCGCTGGTGTCTCGATTTTCTTGGGTGTTCTCGCCGGACTCCCCGCTGCGACGCAGTGGCAAGAGTGGATCCTCTTCCGCAACAGACAGGCGTTCTCGACGGGCGACCCGCAATTCAAGGCGAACGTCGGGTTCTACGTGTTCCGTCTGCCGTTCGCGGAGTTCGTCGTCAACTGGGCGTTCGGGGCTCTCATCTTCATCGTCGCGCTCACGGTGTTCGCACACTTCATCAACGGCGGTATTCGTCCGCAAGCTCGCGTGAACCGCATGACGCCGCAATCAAAAGTTCACATCTCGGTGTTGTTGGCTGCAGCGGCGTTGTTGCGCGCCGCCGGATATTGGTTGGCGCGCTTTGATCTCACGCGCTCACAGCGCGGTGTGGTGCAGGGCGCGTTGTACACCGATGTGAACGCTCAACTTCCTGCCATCAACCTGATGATTCTGGTGTCGGTGGCAGTCGCCGTGTTGCTGTTGTGGAATGTTCGTCAGCGCGGTTGGCGAATTCCAGTGCTCGCAGTCGGCCTGTGGGTGCTCGTCGCTGTCACTGCCGGCACGCTGTACCCGGCACTCGTCCAGCGTTTCGTCGTGCAGCCGAACGTGAGCACTCGCGAGTTGCCATTCATCGAGCGGAACATCACGGCCACGAAGGCAGCCCTTGGGCTCGAGAACGTGCAACGCAAAGAGATCTCATTCGGTGACGTCGACATCGAAGAGGCCAAGGCCAACGATCTGCCATTGCGTGACGTACGACAGCTCGATGCCGTGCAGATGCGCAATCGATTCGGACTCGACCAAGGACTCACGTCGTTCTACGCCGTGCGAGACCTCGACGTCGACCGTTACTCCATCGACGGTCGTATGCAGCAGGTGATGGTCGCATCCCGTGAGTTGAACACTGACGGAATTCCAAACCGCACATGGGTGTCTCGCCACCTCATCTACACACATGGATGTGGTGTCATCGCTGCACCAGCGAGCGTGGTCACCGCAGACGGTCGACCGTCATATGTCGACTTGAAAGTGACCAAACCTCAGTTGTACTTCGGTGATCGCCTCGATGGTTATAGCGTCGTGAACACCGACCAGAACGAGCAGGCATGCCCGAACACCACTGCCGGTGAATACACCGGTGAGCGGGGAGTGCGTGTCGACAGCGTGCTGCGACGTCTCGCGCTCGCCATCAATTTCGGTGAGTACAACTTGTTCGGTTCACGACTCATCACCGAAGACTCACAGTTGCTGTGGGTGCGTGACGTGCGAGAGCGCGTGGAGAAAATCGCACCATTCCTTGATTTCGACAGTGACCCATACCCGGTGGTCGTGAAGGGCGAGGTCAAATGGGTGATCGACGCGTACACCACGACCGACAGGTATCCATATGCGCAGAACGCAAACACCGGACAGTTGACCGCCAACAGTGGGCTTGACCACTCGTTCAACTACGTGCGCAACAGCGTGAAAGCATTGGTCGACGCTTACACAGGTGACGTCACCATGTATGTCGTCGACAACAAGGACCCGATCATTCGCGCCTGGCGTGCTGCGTTCCCCGACCTGTTCACACCGAAGAGCGAGGCCCCCGCCGAGCTCGTAGCGCATTTCCGCTACCCAGAAGACCTCTTCCGCGTGCAGTCGAACGTATTCGGCAAGTACCAATTCGACGAAGCGAACCTGTTCTTCAATCGTGACGCAGCATGGAGTGTTGCCCAAGCGCCACCCATCGAGCCTGAAGGAGCAACGACGGCACCGGCAGTCGACACTGCGCCAGGTGCACTTCGTGTTGACTCTGTTGACGTCGCCGATGCAAACGTCCTTCGTTTCACGCCGTACTACACCATCTTCCATGCACCCGACAAAGGTGGCGACTTGGGAACGTTCTCGATGTTGCGTCCGTATGTTCCGTTCTCGTCTGACGACAGCCGAAAGGAATTGCGCGCGATGATGGTGGTGTCGTCAGACCCAGAGACCTACGGACAGATCACGGTGTACGAGATGTCCACGCCGCTTCCGCCGGGCCCTGCCACGATCGCAGCGGAATTCGAGAGTGACCCGGTGGTCAGCGAAATCATCACACCGCTCGACCTTCGTGGAAGTCGTGTCACCTACGGTGACTTGCAAATCGTGCCGATCGCAAAAGGTGTGGTCTATCTCCGCCCGATGTTCGTGCAGCCGCAAGATGCAGACGCCAAGCAGGTGTTCGTGCGCAAGATTCTCGGTTGGTACAACGGCCGGACTGTGATCGCTGACAACGTGTCGCAAGCCGTGTCGCGACTTCTGCCCGGATTCAACACCAACCTCGGTGACCGTGTCGGATCGGCGACGACGGGAACGACCACGCCGCCGACGACTGTGCCGGGTGGCAGCACACCTTCTCCGTCGACCACCGTGCCGTTGTCAACGTCGGAGAACAGCTCGCCAGAGCAGTTGCTCGCACAGGCAGATGTGTTGTTCTCTGAAGCCGATGCCGCGCTCGCACAGACTCCGCCAGATTTCGCCACGTATCAGGCGAAGCAGAGTCAGGCACGCGATTTGGTGCAGCGGGCACTGCAACTACTGACCGGCTGAGTTCGTCAGCTTCGGGTCTGACGGCGGATCTCTTCTGCGAGACCTGCCAGATCTTGACGGAAAGCGATCTCGTAGCGGGCTTGTTCGCTGGCGAGACGGACTTGCGAGGACCGAATCTGTTCGATGGTCGTTGCCATGTCGTCCTCTGACGACTTCGACAGGTTTTCGATGTCGCTTCCCAACTCATGCAATTGACGAGACAACTCTGAGCCGAGGTTGCTAACGGACGTTTCGATGGCGGCGACTCGCGAGAGAAGTGCGGACGTGGTGCCGGTGGTCGACGCGACATCAGACACTTGCTGGGTGAGTTGGTTGCGCAACGACTCGATTTCAGCGGTGAGAGCAGCAATCGACGCAGCCATCTGTTCCCGCTCGCGTTTTCTGCGTCCCATTGTCTCTGCCAAATTCATCGTGGTGGCAGGTTGTGAGCCTGCACTGTCGCTCGCTACGGTAGTGCTCCTACTACGACGCGGGGTGGAGCAGCC
>SXWG01000163.1 GCA_005789925.1 Actinomycetota bacterium
CTTTGTCCGCCAGCTCGCGAACCGTCATCATCCCATAGAGGAAACCACCGGTCACCACGATGAAGAAGATGACACAACCAAAACCAAAGAGAGCTCCTTGACTCATGTCAGCCGCTCCGGCGTTGCGATGCGACGAGGAATCCCCCGAGCGCAAGAATTGATGGCACCCACGTGCCGACAAAAATTCCATTCAGCTTGTCGTCTGTCGTCGCATCGTTCGCGAAGAACAAGGCGACACTCAACACAAGGCTCGCGGCCGCACTGAAAAGAATCGTCAGGCGAAGGATGAGTTCTGGCTTCATTTTATCATTTTCACACATTTTTGACGTGACGTTGTCGAATTCAGCAGAAATCTCCTCATATCTTTACGACATCGTCTTACGTAGCGTCACATAGGCCGTCTTGTGAAGAATCTTGCTGTCATTAGGCTCAAAACATGACCCTTGCGCTGGTACGTCGAACGAGTTCGCGTCTCGCTGACGGGTTGTTGACCCACATCGAGCGTCAGCCAGTGGACATCGATATTGCGCGACGCCAATGGGAGGCCTACGTCGCCCTTCTCCGCGAAGTCGGCTGGGCCATCAAAGAGGTTCCACCACTAGAGACGTGTGCCGACAGCGTCTTCGTTGAGGACACGGTCGTCGTGTTTCGAGATGCCGCGGTCATCACTCGACCTGGCAATGACGCACGCAAACCGGAAATTCTCGAAATTGAGCCCGTTGTCCGAGATGTCGGTCTTCATGTCCACCACATCGTCGCGCCAGGAACGCTCGATGGTGGTGACGTCCTGAGGGTCGGTGACGTCATCTACGTGGGCCAAGGCGGACGCACGAACCGACCCGGCATCGAACAGTTCGCAGCGATAGTCGAGCCACTCGGTGCGACGGTCATCACCGTTCCTATATCGAAGGCCCTGCATCTCAAATCTGCCGTCACTGCACTTCCCGATGGAACCATCATCGGCTGGGAGCCGGTTGTCGATGACGTCTCTGTCTTCCCCGCATTTCTTGCGATGCCCGAAGAACAAGGTGCACATGTCGTCGTCGTCGACGACCAACGCCTCATCATGTCGGCCAACGCTCCTCGAAGCGCGGCGCTTCTGCGCGAACGTGGATATCAGCCACTTCTCGTCGACATCGGAGAATTCGAGAAGCTCGAAGGATGTGTGACCTGCCTCTCTGTTCGCGTGCGAGGCATCTAGACGACTCTTGCGTACGCTCAATACTCATGGAAATCGAGATGATTGTCGAGATACCTCAAGGTTCTCGCAACAAGTACGAGATGAATCACGATACGGGCGCCATCTGGCTTGACCGTACCCTCTTCACTGCCACGCAATACCCACTCGACTACGGATTCTTTCCTCACACTCTCGGGGAAGATGGCGACCCGCTCGATGCGCTCATCTTGCTTCCGCAAGCCACGTTTCCCGGTTGCCACGTATGGTCGCGTCCGATCGGAGTGTTCTGGATGAAAGACGAGAAGGGACCTGACGCAAAAGTTCTTTGCGTCCCCTCTCGCGATGCCAGGTACGACCAGTACCGCGATCTTGGCGACGCCCCAGAGTTCTTGCGTGCAGAAATCGCCAACTTCTTCGAGGTCTACAAACTCATCGAGCCGGGCAAAGAGTCAACAGTCGGAAGCTGGGCTGATGCTGCGGCAGCTGAGCAAGAGATACGAGCTGCGCTGGAGCGTCACAACCACTGAGCTGTCACGGGAGAAAAATCACACTGTTTCACTAGCCCGCTGACGGCGAGCCTTGACAATGAGATACACAAGACCGAGCGCGACTGTGGCGACCACGGCGTACTGCAGATAGTCACCCCACTTGCCGGCCCTCTCCCATTCGTTGCCAAGCCCCCATCCGATGGCGACCCACACTGCATTCCATAACACCGAACCTGCGGCCGTCAACACCGTGAACCGAGGAATCGACATCTTCTCGGCTCCGGCGGGAATGCTCACCACTGAGCGCACCACCGGCACGAGGCGTCCGAAGAACAACACCATCGAACCGTGGCGTTCGAACCAAACGAATCCTTTGTGTACGTCAGCGCGTTTCAAACCGACGACTCGACCGACGGTCGCAAGGAATCGCTCGAGGCGATCTTCACTCAGCACGCGCCCGATGCCATAGAGAACGAATGCCCCGACAACCGATCCGACCGTCGATGCAATCACGCCGCCGACATAACCGAAGCGACCAGCCGCGACATTCGAGCCAGTCAGAAGAAGTATCAACTCTGACGGGATAGGCGGGAAGATGCTCTCCAGTGCGATGAGCAAGGCGACACCGACCAACCCGATTGCATCGATGAAATCTGTCGCCCAATTGACCATGAAGTGACGCTATCCAGCGGCTGGTGCGGCCAAGTGTCTTTTCCGCGCGAGTTGGCCGTGAACGATGACGAGCAATACGCCGGCTGCGACGAGAGCGAGTGTTGAGAGAACGTGATACCCGACAGCACGGCGAATGAATCCAGATGCAAAACCGCCCATGCCTCCACAGAAGCTCATGAGCAAATCGGCTACTCCTTGCACCCGGACGCGCGCCTCGGCCGACATCGACTCGGTCAGAAGACTCGAGCCACCGATGAGACCGAAGTTCCAACCGACGCCCAATAGCCACAGCGACGGAAAGAGCAATTGTTCGACGTTGCCAGACAATGCCGCGATCACAGTGGCTGCAACGAGGAGCAATGCGCCGACGCGAATCGTCTCGTGGTGACCTCGTCGGTCACTGAGACGCCCGACGAGCGGGCTGAATGCATACATGCCGGCAATGTGAACTGACACCACGAACGGACTGACCGCCTCGTGCCCGTGCAACTTTAGGTGCACGGGAGTCATGGTCATCACTGCCACCATCGTCACTTGTGACACCACCATCGCAGAGAGTGCGATGCGTGCTGCTGGGTGAGCCCAGATGGATTGAATCGTTGACCCGATACCCCCGAATCGGGAGGAAGTGTTCGCGGCCCGGCCCACTCCCCCGATCACCACCAACGGGTCTGGACGCAACAAAATCGACGTCGAGATGAAGGCGGTGAATAGAAACACGGCACTGAAGAGAAATGGGCCGGCGTACTTGGCTATTCCTAACCATTCGACCGCAACATGCTGCGCAGGGTGAACGAGTACCGGCCCGAACACTGCACCAAAAGTTGATGCGAACACAATGCGACTCATGTCGGACGCGCGCGAATCGTCCCGAGACAAGTCCGTTGCTGCGTATCGGGCCAGAAGATTTGCTGCGGATCCGTTTCCGAAGAAGAACAATCCGACAAGAAACACTGGAAGCCATCCACGGTCTGCACCGAATGCCGCGAACAGACCGCCGAAACTTGCAAGGAGGTAACCGAGCGCGAGACCGGGTCGACGTCCACGCGTCGACATCCGCTGGGACAACATCTGGGACATGGCCGCAGTGCCCACCGTGACTGTCGCAGTCGCCATTCCTGCCCACGGCGTCTCCTGGCCAAGAATGTCCTGCACCACGTATGCGCCGACCGTGACCGCTGCCCCGAGCGCCGCGGACCCGATGACCTGGCCAATGGTGAGAACGCGCAGGGTTCTGCGTTGAAGTGCAACTCGCTCGGCGTCGTTCAACACGTCAGGCTTCCCGTCTGCCATGTGATGACTGCCCTTGTAGTCGTACTTGGACGTCACCACCCATCACTTGAGTCTCGAATACTTCCAATGCGATGCGCGCGGGCGTCGCCCTCGGCGCACCAGTGATCGCGTCGAATCGGCCATTGTGTTTCGGGCACTCGATCGTGGATCCGTGCACGAAGCCGTCAGCCAAGTTCGCACGGCCGTGGGTGCACTCACTCGCTAGTGCACACATTCGCCCATCTTTTGTGTGCACCACGATGAGCGTGGTGTCACCTACCTCGACCTGAATGAGGTCTTCACGCCCGACATCGCCTGTCTTGCAGACGGTGACCCAACCGTCACTCATGCCGCACTTCTCGGCAGATGGACCGTCGCGCTGTACGACTGATCGGCACGCTGACGAGCCATCGCGTCGAATGCCTCACGCCACGCATCGCGAATAGTTCGATGAGCAGGTGGCAATTGATCCTTCACCAATTCGTGAAGACGCGGCAGTGCGTCGTAGGGGACGTTCGGAAAGATGTGATGCTCCAAGTGGTAGTTCATGTTCAGGTAGAGAAAGCGATGAATCGCATTCATGTGAACTGTCCGGGTGTTCATTCGGTGATCGAGAACATCTTCCGAAAGACCCGCATGTTGAGTGATTCCATACGCCATGAGCAGCCACTTGCCGTAGACAGACGGAAATCCGATGAACATCGCTGGCTTCACACTGCCGATCATCGCGCACCACACTGCGACGAACACGAGTATGAGAAAGAACACCCACGACCACATTTGTGATTTTCGAAGTGTGTCAGCTGGCTGATAATTCCGCTGCGGAGCCGCTGGTCGTCCGACCATATTGCGTGCGATTTTCACCAATTCGTTGCGGGCACTCAGCAATCCAAAAAACTCTGCGAAGACCCTCAAGCGAGATGTAGGACGCGGAAAGGCGATCTCCGGATCGCGGCCGACCACGATGGTGTCGCTGTGGTGTCGCGCATGACTCCACCGCCAGCTCTCGGGTTCGCGGAACGTCATGAACGACGCGACTGAATACACGACGTCGTTCGTCCACGCGCGACGAAATGCGGTGCGATGACCAAACTCGTGCCACCGCGCATCGCTCGTCGAGCCATACAACGTTCCGTAAGCGAGGAAGGCCGGTAGGGCCCACGCACTTCCCCACGCTGTGTTCGCCCACCAACCGGTGACGACGAGGAGCACGACCCAAATGGCGAGATGAATGACCGGAATCCTCGATCTACTGGTGACGAGTGTCTTCAACACGCTTCGGTCGACGTGAGGTCGGTACCAGTCTGCATCGACCAGTCCATTGGCTTGCGCCAGCGCTTCTTCGCTGCCCCCAACCGTGTAATCACGCACGACCCAAGAGTACGAGGCGCGTACGGGCTCGTCTGCGATGTGGCCCGTCGGCAAAGATGGATACATGACTCGTGAAGCTTGGATCATTGACGCTGTTCGCTCCCCTCGTGGCAAAGGAAAGGAATCGGGGGCCCTTCACCCGGTGCACCCGCAGCGGATCCTGGCGCAGGTTCTGAACGCACTCGTTGACCGTCATGGTTTTGACACTTCCGACGTCGATGACGTCGTCATGGGATGCGGTGCCGGCAGTGGTGATCACGCGATGGACATCGCCCGCATGGCTGCACTCGATGCCGGCTGGGCGCTCGATGCCCCGGGCATCACCATCAATCGTTTCTGTGGATCTGGTCAATCTGCTGTGAACTTTGGCGCGATGGGCGTCCTGTCTGGCTTCCAGGATCTGGTGGTCGGCGGCGGCGTCGAGTCGATGTCGCGTCACGCACCACAGCATGTGGACGGTTTTTCAGCGAACAATGACCACCTAAAGCAGTTGTACCCGATGGTGCAGCAGGGCATCTCTGCAGACCTCATCGCGACCATCGAAGGATTCACCCGCCAGCAATGCGACGAGTTGGCTGTCGACAGCCAACGTCGCGCCGAAGCAGCCATAAAAGAGGGGCGCTTCGAGAAGTCGCTCGTGCCGATTCACTCCGTCGACGGCACATTGGCACTTGATCGCGAAGAGTTTCCCCGACCAGGCACTACCACCGACGACCTTGCAAAGTTGTCTCCGAGCTTTCTGGAATATGGCAAGAAAGTGCGCAAGGGCGACACTCTCACCGTCGATCAGACGGCACTGCAGGCGTACCCGCATGTCGGCGAGATCAACCACGTGCACCACGCCGGCAACTCATCGGGTGTCGTCGATGGCGCATCGGCAGTTCTCATCGCATCACCCGATTACGCCAAGGCACACGGCCTGAAACCACGTGCTCGCATCATCATGACAGCCGTCGCCGGAACAGAGCCGGTCATCATGTTGACGGCCCCCGGACCCGCGTCGGAGCGTTGTGTGAAGAAAGCCGGTATGACGTTCGACGACATCGACTTGTTCGAAGTGAACGAAGCATTCGCCTCGGTCGTGCTCAAGTTCATGAAGGACACCGGAGTGTCATGGGACAGGATCAACGTGAATGGTGGCGCGATGGCTCTTGGTCACCCCATTGGTGCCACGGGTGGCATTCTCATCGGCACGTTGCTCGACGAGCTTGAGCGTCGTGATTTACGGACCGGCCTTGTCACCATGTGCACTGGTGGCGGC
>SXWG01000164.1 GCA_005789925.1 Actinomycetota bacterium
ACCGGGCGTAACTTTGTATTGCAAGAACTTGTAAAGGATTCCGCTCGCATTGGCCGGTGAGCCATGCGTGAGGTGACCACCGTGGTCGAGGCTCAAGCCGAGAAGCGCGTCGCCGGGTTTCAAGAGGCCGAGGTACACGGCCATGTTCGCGCTTGCTCCACTGTGCGGCTGCACGTTTGCGTGGTCCGCGCCGAACAATTCCTTCACTCGGTCGATTGCAATCTGCTCGATCTCGTCCACGACCGCGTTACCTCCGTAGTAACGCTTGCCGGGATACCCCTCGGAATACTTGTTGGTGAGAACCGAACCCGTCGCGCGCATCACCGCAGGTGACGTGAAGTTCTCACTGGCGATGAGTTGCAGTCCGGAGACTTGTCGCTGCTTTTCGCGCTCGATGAGATCAAAGACAAGGTCATCGGGGTTGGTGTCGGATGGGAAAGGCATCAGCGTCCCGCCTCTTCATTTTCAATGTCGGCTAGTTGTGCGAGTCGGCGTTCATGGCGACCGCCCTCGAAAGATGTCGAGAGGAACGTCGTGACAATCTCTTCGGCGAGTCCGAGTCCGACCACACGGGCACCGATGCTCAAGACGTTGGCGTCATTGTGTTGACGGGCCATCCTCGCGGTGTACAAGTCATTGCAGAGTCCTGCTCGCACCCCTCGAACTTTGTTGGCGGCGAGTTGCTCGCCCTGGCCGCTACCACCCATGACGATCCCAACGTCGGCTTTCCCGTCACGCACGGCACGCCCGACCGCGGCACAAATTGGCGGGTAGTCACAACTCTCGGTGCTGTTGGTGCCGAAGTCCTCGACCACATGACCGGCCGCGCGAAGGAACGGAATGAGATGATCTTTCAGCGGAAACCCCGCATGGTCAGATCCGATTGCGACACGTGACATCACGACGAGCGTAGTGCGTGGGGACGACGCACGGTCGAAGTCGACCGATGCAGTTCACCTAGGGTTTGCGTGTGACTCTCGACCCCCGCACACCTGTGCTCATCGGGAGCGGTCAAGTTCTTCAACACGAATCTGATGTGACGAAGGTGCGAGACCCTGCCGCCCTCATGGCTGAAGCGTTGACTTCTGCCGCTCTCGATGCGGGCCTGAAAGCCCTCCCCGACCCAGATGCTTTGTGGATCTGCGCGCTGCTCTCGTGGAATTACGGCAACCCTGCGGCGGTCGTGGCTCGTCACGCACATGTGCAGCCGCGTCACCTCGGAGTGTCCGGCATGGGTGGCAACACTCCCCAATCACTGGTCAACAATGCGGCACAACTGATGCAGAACGGCGACATCGACATGGTGTTCATCGCCGGAGGCGAGACCGCCCGTAGCAAACGACGAGCCAAGAAACTCGGTGCCGAGTGGAAGTGGTCCACGTCGGACGAACCTTTCGACCAGGTCACTGAAGAACTCGTCATGGTCTCGCCGGAGGAGATCGAGAGAAAGCTGTACATGCCGATCCAGGTGTACCCGATTTTCGAGTCAGCCATCAGAGCCTCGCTCGGTCACAGCATCTCTGAACATCAATTGCATCTCGGAAAACTGTGGGCTCGATTCAGCGACGTCGCTGCACAAAACCCGAATGCATGGTCTCGTGTCGCCCGTACAGCGGAGGAAATCATCACCCCAACACTCGACAACCGCATGATCGGCTTTCCCTACACCAAGATGTTGAACTCGAACAACGATGTTGACATGGCGGCTGGTTTCATCATGTGCACGGTGGAAAAGGCGATGTCAATGGGTGTGTCACGAGATAAGTGGGTTTTTGTCCACTCAGGCACCGACGCGCATGAACATCTCTTCATCTCCAATCGGCACCGCTTCGACGAGACCCCGGCGGTGCGTATCGCAGGTCGACGAGCACTCGAGATGGCAGGTATCGGGATAGATGATGTGTCGATCATCGACCTGTACTCATGCTTTCCGTCGGCGGTCCAACTAGGTGCTGCGTCACTCGGGCTGTCACTCGACCGTCAACTCACACGCACGGGTGGTTTGCAATTCGGGGGTGGGCCGTGGAACAACTACGTGTCGCACTCGATTGCGACTGTGATGACCGACGTGCGGAACGCGCCTGGCGAGAACGGTCTCGTGTGGGCAAACGGTGGATTCGCCACCAAACACGCATTCGGCATCTACTCCACGCGACCTCCACGAGATGGCTTCATGTACGACCACCCGCAAGATGAAGTTGACGAGTTGCCAATGAGAACGGCTGCGACACGTGCAGAGGCAGAGGGACCTGCGGTCATCGAGGCATACACGGTGATGCACAGCCGTGACGGTGAACCAGAACTTGTCATCGCCGCGTGTTTGCTCGCCGATGGCCGTCGTGCGTGGGGCACATCGACTGACTCTCGTCTTGGTGCAACCATGGTGAAAGAAGAGCACATCGGCACACCGTGTCACCTCGATGCCGACGGGGTGCTCAATGTCGCGTGAACGACCGCGCCATGGTGCCTGACACTTTTCCCCGCCAACACGCCCGCACGCAGCGCCTCACCCTCGGTGAGCCACGCAACATCACTGTGTCGCCTGATGGCCAACGAATCGTCTTTGCCCGCTCGGCCAGTGGACACGATTCCCTCAACAAGCTGTGGGTGCTCGACATGGAGACTGCTCACGAGCGGTGCGTGTTCGATCCGAAGGCTCTCCACACCGACGCCGACGTCACCGCAGAGGAATTGCGCCGGCGCGAACGTATGCGTGAAGCAGCAGGTGGTGTGGTGACGTATTCGACCGACGCATCTGTCGCCAAGGCGCTGACCACAGTCGGTAGACGCACATATCTGGTCGATCTCGTCAATGGTGGTCATCACATCGTCCCTATCGGCGCGGGCGTATTTGATGCGCGACTTTCACCTGACGGTGAAACAATCGCCTTCGTGCGCGACGGCACGTTGTGCACGTACAACAGTGACGGCACCGAGCGTGTCCTCTGCGCCGACTCGTCGCCAGACGTCACGTGGGGTCTTGCAGAATTCATCGCCGCCGAAGAGATGGGTCGCCAACGAGGATTCTGGTTCTCGCCCGACGGGAAACGACTCGCAGTGTGTCGAGTGGACACGTCACAAGTCGTCTTGTGGAACATCGCTGACCCATCACGCCTAGAGGTGAAACCGAGCACCCACCGATATCCGAAGGCGGGATCAACGAACGCGACAGTGACTCTTCATGTCGTGTCTGTCGACGATGGCTCGGTAACCGACGTCGCACTTCCAGCCGCGTACGAGTACCTGAACTCAGTTCTCTGGTCGCCGAGCGGTCTGATCGCACAGGTTCAAACCCGAGACCAACGCAGGACAAACGTTCTTCGCGTCGATGTGCTGTCTGGCACCTGTGATGTCATCTACGAAGACCTCGACTCGCACTGGGTGGAGTTGGTACCTGGAACACCGGCGCTCGCGGCAAATGGATCACTCGTCACCTGTGATGACCGAGATGGGCTGCGTCGATTGATGATTGATGGTCTGCCAGTCACACCAGACTTCCTTCAGGTGCGTTCGGTCGTGCACGCTGGTCAATGTGTGTTGTTCACCGCGAATGACATCGAGCAACCATGGTTCTGCAATGTGTGGCGGCATGACATTGAAAGCGGGGATCAAGAGCGATTGAGTCCGGACAATTGCATATCGAGCGGAGTCGGCAATGATGCGCGCGTCGTGATACGTACGACTTCTGTCGAGTCGCCACTCGCCGTCCACACCGTCATTGGCGGACCTCAACTCACCACATACGCAGAGACTCCTTTGGTCTCGCCGAACGTTCGTTTCCACGCTGTGGGACCTCGACGCGTCCCTGTGGCCGTCCTCACACCACGTACGTCATCGACAGAGCTTCTTCCCGTGCTCTTTGATCCCTATGGCGGTCCGCACGCACAACGCGTCCTCGCTTCGACTCACTCTCTGGCGGTATCTCAATGGTTCGCAGATCAAGGCTTCGTCGTCGTCATCGCAGATGGTGCCGGCACTCCCGGAAAGGGTTCGAACTACGAACGAGAAGTGTTCGGCGACTTGGCCGAGCCGGTGCTGCGTGACCAATGTCTGGTCGCATCGTTGTTGCCCGACCTCGAACCTCGTGCAGACATGAGCCGAGTGGCTATTCGCGGCTGGAGTTTCGGCGGCTATCTCGCGGCTCTCGCGGTCTTGCGCGAACCCGACGTGTTCCACTGCGCGGTCGCTGGTGCTCCGGTCACAGATTGGCACCTCTATGACACCCACTACACCGAGAGGTATCTGGGTGATCCATCCCATGACAGCAGCAGTTACATACGAACCAATATCGTCATGGATGCATCTCGACTCACCCGTCCCCTCCTCCTCATTCACGGACTTGCAGACGACAATGTGGTGGCTGCCCACACACTTCACCTGTCATCTGCGCTGCTTGCCGCTGGTCGAGCTCATGAAGTTCTTCCATTGAGTGGAGTCACTCACATGACACCCCAAGAAGTTGTCGCAGAGAACCTGTTACTTCACCAACTTGACTTCATTCGTCGGTCTCTCAGGCTCGACGACTGAGCTACACCACCGACCAGACGAAACAGGTGTCAACGTGGTGCTCGCGCGCGCAACACACGATCGAAGCCTGCAGCATCACGGATGACGTCGACCTCGACGAGGCCGGCATCACGTGCGAGCGAACTCACCGCCTGTCCTTGGCGTGAACCGAATTCAACCAGCAAAAGAGCCCCAGGTGCCAACCACGTACGAGCACCATCCACGATCGAAGAGATGTCACGAAGGCCGTCGGGGCCGGCAAACAACGCGAGAGGCGGCTCCCACTCACGAACGTTTGTCTCGAGGTCTGGATCGTCGTCTTCCACATACGGTGGATTCGCCACGATCACGTCGACCGACCTCCGGAGTTCATTCGATAGCGCGTCGTACCACGCTCCCCGTGAGAGGCGAGCTCCAATACCTGGTCGACCAAGTCCCGCGACATTTGCACTAGCGACATCTAAGGCATCGTCAGACACGTCGGTCATCCAGACCGTCGAGTGGCCGAGTGGTAGTTCATCAAGAATTGCCAAGCCGATCGCGCCCGAACCCGTACCCAAGTCAACGACCGTCGAACCGGATCGCGATGCCACCTCCTCGATGACGAGATCGACGAGCATCTCGGTTTCAGGTCGAGGAATGAGCACGCGACGGTCGACCATGATGTCGAGACGACGAAACACCCAACGCCCCAACACATACTGAAGAGGTTCACCCGCGAGAAAACGTCGGACCATGTCGTGAAGATGGGCCGCAGCACGTGAAGTCACCGGGTTGTCAAGCTCACTGATGAACTCTTCCGCGTCATACCCACTCGCACGTTGGCACAGCCACAACGCCGACGTTCTGTCTGCCACCACCTGCGCCGTTTCAGCGAGCATCGCCCGCCAGTTGATCGTGTCGTCAGACATCGCCGGCAAGTTGTCGGGCGCGCAAGTCAGTCTGGAGAGCCTCTATGACCGGGTCAAGGTCGCCGGCAAGCACAGCTTGTAATTGGTACAGCGTGAACCCGATGCGATGGTCCGTGATGCGATTCTCTTTGAAGTTGTACGTGCGGATTTTTTCGCTTCGTCCACCGCCACCGACCTGCGCGCGACGCTCAGCTGACGCCTTCGCATCAGCTTGATCTTGGTAGTGCTTAAGTAATCGCGAGCGCAAGACCTGCATCGCACGAGCGCGGTTCTGCAATTGGCTGCGCTCATCTTGCATCGCGACGACGATTCCGGTCGGTTTGTGCGTGATGCGGACTGCCGAGTCCGTCGTGTTCACGTGCTGTCCACCAGCGCCCGACGAGCGGTAAATGTCGACTTGGAGATCTTTTTCGTCGATATCGACGTCGACTTCCTCTGCCTCCGGCATGACCATGACGGTCGCTGACGACGTGTGAATTCGACCCTGGCTTTCCGTTGCCGGGACCCGTTGCACGCGATGAGGACCGCCTTCGAATTTCAGATGGCTCCACGCGTCGTCACCTTTGAACAAAATCGTGACTTGGTTGATACCACCAAGGTCAGAGGCATCAAGTTGCACCGTCTCGACCGCCCAACTTCGCCGGACGGCATACGCGCGGTACATCTCCATCAGGTCACCAGCGAAGAGATTCGCTTCTTCCCCACCTTCTGCACCACGAATTTCCATGAGGACGTTCTTGCCGTCATTCGGGTCACTGGGCAACATCAACAACTTCAGTTGCTCTTCGAGTGCTTCTCTCTTTTCCTCGGCTGCAGCCGCTTCTGCACGGAACGAATCGCGTTCAGCTCCGGCCGTCTCGGCAGCCAACTCTCGTGCAGCCTCTGCATCGCCTTTCACCGTGCGCAGAGCACGAATGCATTCGACCAAGGGTGTCAACTGCTTGTACTTGCGTGACGCATCGCGCAACTTGGCTTGATCACTCAGCACGTCAGCGGTTCCGAGGCTCGCTTCGAGCTCGACGTATTCCTTCTCTATCGCGTCGAGCCTCTCGTCCATGACCTAAAGGCTACGGCGACTACTTGTAGTCGAAGCGGAACGCCGAGATTGACGAGTCGTACCACACCCATCCACGGTTGCGCGTCGAGCTGTTTCTATAGCCGACGCAGAAGACCTTGGCTGATCGTGGACTCGGTTCTGGTTCGCTGATGGCCGTCACGGTCTCACGACCGTTATCGATGGCCATCCAATCCCATCGACATTGAGACTGCGGAGACCATCCGAAACCGAAGAAGGAACCGAATTCTTTGGCAGATCGTCTTTCACTGTCCTTCGCCACGACGAAGAATTCTTTGATGCCATCATTCGTGTAGTCACGTGTATATACGCGCAGGTGGTAGTCCCCGATACCGCCCTTCAGCTGCTCGGACTTGTCCACCCATTGAGATCCGTCCCACCAGTACCAAAACAATCCGCCTCGCACGAATCCATCAATGATCACATCGGTGAGGACCATCGCGAACTTGCCACAGGCGCTGTCTGAGATTTCGGAGAAATCCCTCGCTCCGACCGCTTTCCCCAGTACTCGCAGCTCCGCCGTCGCGTCTTTCCCCGACTCGACGATCGTTGTGAGTGGCACGGTGCTCGTGGTGGTGGTCGAACGAGGGATAGTCGTCTCGACGACTGTGTCTTCCACGGCCGCCGTGGTGTCCGAAACGTCATCAGTCGTTGGTCGCTCGACGACCGCGTCATCGTTGGGTGAGCCCGCACATCCGGTAAGAGTCACCACAAGAAGTCCACTAGCAAGGCACCTTCGAGCCCGCATCAGCCCATTCCTGGTCGTCATTTTCAACCGTCTTTCAGTGTGACGACATTGACCGGAACAACGCCAAGACCTGCAAGGCGCTCTATGGATGCCACCCTGTCCTTTTCCCGTATCACCACAGTGACATGTGCCGTTGGATCGAGTCGGTGCCACGCGTCGAGAGCAAACGGAACCACATCGAGATCGACATGGGCGACGAAGACGAACACGTGTCGCGTGCCGTCTGGTTCCTCACCAATCGCGACACACGGCACCGCATCTTTCACGTTCTTGCGAACGACGGGTGGTTCGGCGGCGACGACACTGGTGCATTTCACAAGTGACGGTTCTTCGATGGCTTTGGCACGCAACAAACGCTCAGCGCCGAAAGAATTCAATGGATGTGGCAGAGCACCATCAGCTCGATGGGTACTGACTGCCCGGACGACATTTGCGAGCGCCTCTTTCGTCGGCAGGTCGCCGTGCACGAGGGCGAACGCTTCGCGATCATGTGCACCTGTCCCCACTTCGAGCCGCACGGCTCCGGTATGTGCATCGTCGACAACGCGACAGATCTCGAGCCCTCTTACTTCACCGACGACGACTCCGTGTTCCACCAAGGGGTCTGCACCGGCCTCGCGAATTGTGGCGACAAATTCGAGATGAGCAGTCGATGCCAACACAGATGGAAGCGGTGGCTCTGGCAGCGCTTGGAGGAGGTCGCGCTCATTGATGTGCCACACATTGACCGAAATGTTGCGATTCAGCAACTGTGCGCGACGAGCAAGAACTCCGGAGCACATCTCGACGAGAAGATGGACCGTCGTGATGGAAGGTTGCCGCGACAGAACCCACGCGAGTGACTGACCGAGTGCGCCAGCAGCATCATCATCGACGAGCAACCATGCCGTCTGCGGTGAAAGAAGGGCGGCTCCGAGTGGAAATGGAACTGCCTCGAGGTCATCGGCGACGGCTACATCGGTGGCGTCGGCAAAATGATCGCGCACAAGTGCGCGAAGTTTCAGCGAGAGGAGTCTGCTGCGCCGCTCTGTGTCGGCGGGAACAGAGCCCACGTGACTTTAGTCGGCCTTTTTCTTGGTGGTCTTACGAGCGCCGTAACGCTTGTTGAAACGCTCCACGCGTCCACCGGTGTCGACCAACTTCTGCTTGCCTGTGAAGTACGGGTGGCACTCGTTGCAAAGTTCGACCTGCATGAGGCCACCCTTGGTACTGCGGGTGGCGAACGAGTTCCCACACGAACACTTCACGGTGGTCTCTTCGTACTTGGGATGGATGTCTGTCTTCAT
>SXWG01000165.1 GCA_005789925.1 Actinomycetota bacterium
AGTTCCACCAGCATGGATCCAGAAATGGTGTTCAGTCGCTCTGGTGCATTGAGACAGACGACGGCGACATGACCATCGGTCGAGATGGTCACTTCTTTCGTGTCAGGGCGATTCGTCGAGGCATTCATGCGGCGAACTTATCTGCTGACCTTTGACGGGGAATTCATGCCCGGTGCGACGACGACATTGCACACGCCCAGCCACAACGCTGTGGCACCTGCAATGTGCACAATAACAAGTCCAGCCGGGACACCAGTGAAGTACTGCCAATACCCGATGCCTGCTTGGCAGACAGCGATCCAGCCGAGCACAGCCGTTGAATCTCGAAGCTCACGCACGTCATCATTCTCGTGATCCCGCGACGCTCTCACCAAGATGATGACGATGAGGACCACGGTGATCAACACGGTGATTCCATGCACACGTGCCACCGACGTCAATTCAAAACCGAATCGTGGCGCATTTTCATCGCCTGCATGTGGTCCAGTCGCAGTGACTACTGTGCCGGTGACGACCGCGCACAACGCACTCAGTGAAAGCACCCATCTCAAGCGCGACAACGTCGAGTCCTTGATCACCCGCACGATCGGCGCCGGTCGATAATTCTCTGCCTCGCTTCGTCGCGCAAGTTGCACCACAACCCAACCACACGTGACCAACAACATCGACAAGAGAAAATGTCCCATGTTTGCCAGTGGGTGAAGTCCCGTCAGTACGACAATCCCACCAAGAACCACTTGGGCCATGACACCGATGACCAACGACCATGCCCACCGCACCAAACGGGCTTCAACTGTTCGTCGCCGATATGCCCCCAACACGGCGATGACCACACTTGCCGAAACGACCCCGGTAAAAAGCCGGTTGATCTGTTCGATGCGTGTGTGATGGGTTGACACATCGATGAGCCTCTGTTCATTGCAACGGGGCCAGTCATCGCAGCCGAGACCAGAGCCAGTCAGGCGCACCAGAGCCCCTGTCACGATGATGAGGCACAAGGACCCAAGAGCCACTGAGGCAATGACGCTGAAGGTGCGACCGGAGCCACTTTCCGACCTCAACGCCACGACGCCACAGTATTCCGCGCGTCTCCAGCACCCACCGGCAAGCTGAACATCACCAGCTACTTCACTTTCTGTGGTGACAGTTTCACAGACCTCACTCTGGGTGGTTATCTAAGCGTTTTCCGTGAGAAAACCCTCAAGTTCTTCCGTCACCAGCCGATCTCTCCTGCACAACGACAGGAGACCCCATGGCCCCCAAGAAGAACCTCAGCACGACTCACCGCATCATCGTCGGAGTCTCGATCATCGCCGCCACCATCATCGGTGTCTCTGGCCAGGCCCAGGGGGCACCCGTTCCAAGTGGCGCTTCCGCACCCACTCGCACGATGCCTCGCCTCGGCGAGAGCGGTCCTCACGTCACCGCCCTGCAGCAAGCCCTCGTTCGTCAGGGATTCACACTTCGTGGCGGCGTCACAGGCACGTTCGACCAGAACACCGTCCGCACACTCGTGAACTTTCAACGCGTGGTCGGCCTGAAGGCCACCGGCACCGTCGACCAGAGCACTGCACGTGTTCTCAAGTTGTCGCAAACCGAAGTCGCACAACTTGAGACGCTCGCAGTGCTCCCCGTGCGCGGCATGCGCAACAACTCGGTGCTGAATCTGCAGAAGGCCCTCGTGTCTGCAGGCGTCTCTCTCCCAGGCGGTGTCGACGGCTTCTTTGGTCGTGGCACAACCGCTGCTCTCACTGCTTTTCAAATGTCCAAGGGTCTCGTGCCGTCCGGACTTGTTGATACCACCACCGCCACTGCCCTGGGACTTTCCGTTCCAGCGGCCCCTAGTCAAACAACCGCCGCCGTCAGCACAGCTGCCACGAATGCGCCAGCCGCTGCTGCGCCAGTTACAACGGCTGCTCCTGCAGTGAACAAGTTGAACGCCGCCACGTTGCCCCGCCGTGGTGACCGCTCTGATTCAGTGAAGTCGTTGCAGAATGCACTGATCAGTCGCGGCATCACGGTGAAGGGCGGCGCTGACGGAGTGTTCGGCGGAGGTACAGCCGTCGCATTGCAGACGTTCCAGACATCGCAAGGGATCGTCGCAACCGGTCAACTCGATTTTCGTACCGCGCTCGCACTTGGCCTTGTCGAGGAGCCAGCTGTCAAGCTCGCCGCATTCCCAGTTCAAGGTACGTGTTCGTTCATCGACACATGGCACGCTCCACGAGGCGAACGTCTTCACCTCGGCGTGGACATCATCGCGCCTCGCGGAAAGCTGATTTACGCCGTTGCCGACGGAGCGATCACAAAGTTGTACTCGGCTGGTGTCGACAAGAATGCTGGCAACGGATTCCGCCTCACCATGGCAGATGGTACGTACTTTTTCTACGGCCATCTCGACACAATTGCCGCAGGAATCACCGTCGGTAGTGTCGTCAATGCAGGACAAGTTCTCGGAACGAACGGTGCGACCGGCAACACGAGCACACCGCACCTACATTTTGAAGTTCACCCCGGTGGTGGCGACGCAGTGAATCCGTACCCAATCGTGAAGGCCATTGACGAGTGCAATGTCACAGCCCCCCGCGGCTGAGACGGACCACGCCATCGGGTCATTTGACTCATTCAACGTGCGCTCACGACTTTGAGATCTCATAGAACGCATTGACCGAGTGGTCAACGTCAAGTCGCTCGAAGGAAGTGAACCCTGCATCCTGCGCCATCGAACGAGCCAATGATTCGGGCAAACCGAGCGTCCCCAGTCCGGCGCCATCTGGCTCTGACATCGCAGACGACATGCATGACAAAACGCTGATGCCGTACATCAATGACGCCATCGGATTTGCCGTGACGTTCGCTTCGAACGTGTCGTGTGCCTTTATGTCAACAAGCAACCAGCGACCATCATCTTTCAACATCTCAAAAATGTTGTCAAACATCCGTCGCGGTGAGGTCATGTCATGGATGCAGTCGAAAGTTGTCACAAAGTCCACAGAGGCGGAGGTCGGCAATGGCGAGTCCGCTGGGTGATGGAAAGCAACATTCGTCAACCCACTGCCACGAAGCTTCTCTTCGGCTCGTGCCAGGGCGAACCGAGAGATGTCATAACCCTCGAAAGTCGATTTCGGGAACGCCATTGCGAGCATAAGGAGAGCGCTACCTGCGCCACACCCGATATCAACGACATGGGCTCCACGCTCCAATTGCTCGGTGAGCCCATCGACGGCAGGCAACACCTTTGTCAACAGGTTCGCGCGGCTCCACGGCTCAAAACTCCGTTCGATACCCACAGCACCTTCTGGGCCGTGACTGTCGTAGTCACATCCGACACCTGTCTCGAATGCGTGTGGCATGTCATACAGAGCTTGCATCGTCTGCGGTAGACGATGGAACATTCCCATACCGAAGTGCTCACTCTCTTCGTTCCCCAGCACGTCGACTGCTGCATCAGACAAGCGGAACACCGCCGCGTCACCAGAGATTTGCCATTCGATGACTCGCGCTGCAGCCTGATTATGTAGCCACTCTCGAACCCACCGTTCATGGAGACCGACGCCGAGGGCAAGTTGCTCACTCGACATCCAATCCCGGTGTTCAGCCATCGCACGATAGAGGCCGAGCGTGTCACCCAGGTGAATCATTCCGGCAGTGACTGCACCTTCAAGTTTTCCGAAGACGTGAAAGGCGAACAATTTGCGTTGATCGTCTTTTGAAAGCGCGCTCAGGTCCATTTCGAGACCATAGTTCGCGACGAATAGCGTCAATACGTGCGCAGTCTCTCCGGAAGATGTTCGAGGTGCGAGAGTCGCGTGACCCCGAATGACGAACCGTCCTTCATGTCCAGAGAGACGATGCGCGACACCGACGCATGACCGATGACGAACCGCTCCCACTCCCATGGTGTCGCTGGCAATCCGAGAAGATGGCATATGACGACGCTGTTCGTGCCAGCATGCGCCACGAGAGCGATTCGTTTGTCTTTTGGGGCGTTGGTCCATACGGGCAAGTCACCATCAAGTGGAGTCATCCCTCGCTCCTCGAGGAACAGCTTGCATCCGAGGTTGATTCGTTGGACGAAATCTCCGACATGCTCTCCACCATCGAGACCTGTCCATCGCTGCAAACTCGTCTTCGCACGCTCAGCTCTGTACGCCGCTTCAGCGCGTTCGACCGGCGTACCGTGCCAAATCGGATTACGAATTTCTTCGAGCCACGGCTCGATGACCATGTCCTTTCCCAATACGTCAAGGATCGGTTCAGCGGTTTGGCGCGTGCGAAGCAACGGCGACACCAACACCTCGTCGAAAACTTCCTCTCGTAGCGACAGGGCCAACAACCGTGCCTGCTCATGGCCACGAGACGTCAACGGAGGATTGTCGACATTCAATCCGTCACGAACCCATTCAGGTTCCGCATGGCGAATGAGCGTTATTTCCATCTGCTGATCCTTGAGCTCGAGGTGTCGCTAGTGAGCACCAGGATGTCGCGGACTGTACTCATCTCAGGCGGGAACATCGAAGTCGATGCCACAGGCATCGAATGCGCGTTGATATTGCGATGCATACTGCTCACTCGTCGACTCCTCGTTGCTGTAGTCGACGACATCAGAAACCTTCTCTCCGAGACACTTCGCTTGGTCGAGACTGAGCGTCAACTGAAAAGAATTTCCGATGAGCGAACCGAGGGCGACGATTTCGCTTTCGCCGTCGGCAGGTGCCGTGTCGGGGTCGGTCACGTCGGTTCCCAACTGCGTCGACACAGGCAAGGTCGCCGGTGCGATCTGGTCGACGTCGGACTGAAGTGGTGCTCCACATTTGGCGAACAAGTAGGACTCCACCGTCGCACTCGCAACGAGGGCTTGACCGTTTGTGACTTCTTCGATCGACGACTGGACACCCTCATCAGTCGCCGCAACCGAAAGGTCCCAGTACACGAGATCGAGCGCAGTCTCGACCTCGGCGTACGCGCTGAGGACCACATCGATCGCGTCGGAAACACCTTCAGGAGAATCCACGCGTGCTGCCGCCAGAATGTTTTGGTTCGCGAGAATGTCGAGGCGCAGTGAGCCTGATGTCTCTGCCGCGATGGCATCGACACCTTGGGACAACACGCCCGTCACTGACGCCAACGATGTTCGTCGACTACATACATCGACAGTTGACTGCTCTGCACACCCGGCGATCAACATCGCAGGAACCAGACCGAGGATGACTCGTTTCACAAGCGCGTGTCCTCCACCTCTGTCGCCTGTATCCATGCGTCGTACAACCTGCCATAGTGGCCATCTCTTTGCATCAATTCGGCGTGAGATCCGTCCTCCACGAGCCTGCCTTCCTCGATTACCAGAACACGATCTGCTCGCGCAGCGGTCGACAATCGGTGAGCTATCGCGATCGACGTACGGCCCCCAGCAAGAAGATCGAGGGCGTGGCTCAATCTGACCTCTGTCAAAGCGTCGACAGAGGACGTGGCCTCATCCAGAAGCAACACATCCGGACTTGATGCCGCGGCACGAACGAGTGCGACGAGCTGACGTTCACCTGCAGACAGTGCCGTGCCGCGCTCGCCCACCTCGGTGGCTAGACCTTCTGGCAGACTCGACAGCCATTCAGCGAGATCAAGTGTCTCGAACAAGTGAGCAACACCGTCATCATCAAGCTCAGGCGCGGCAAATCGAATGTTCGACGCGATTGTCCCAGCAAAGAGGAAAGGCTCCTGTGGCACCACGACCACCCGACGACGGAGCTCTTCATTTGCGATACGCCGTAGGTCGACACCACCGACAGTGATGACTCCGTCCGTCGGATCCGCAAACCGACCGATCAATCGACCAAGTGTCGACTTTCCTGAGCCTGTGGTGCCGACAATTGCAACGCTTTGGCCTGCCGGTATGCGCAAAGAAATGTCCCGAAGAACCGGTGGCGAATCAATCGACTCTTCGCCGGTTCGCGCCGCATAGCTGAAGGACACGTCGTCGATACGAATGTCAAGCGGTCCAGAGGGAAGGCCGATGGGGTTCTTCGGTTGAGGTGGACCGACCGGCGTGTCGAGTATTCCCAACACACGTCGCATTCCAGCAACCGCCGTCTGGGTCTGATCGAGCACCTCAGTGAATTCAGCGATGGGTTCGAGGAATCGGTAGGTCAAAAAGATGAAACCGATCATCGCCCCGGTCGTGAGATCTTGAGATGGACCCATCAACACTCCGACGGTGACGACGCCACACACCGACAACACAGAGAAGACCTCGCCAGACGGAAAGAGGAACGCACCGAGGATGCTCGCCTTCACCCAACTGCGACGTCGTTCTTTGGCGATGTCTTCGATTTTCTTGACGTACGTGTCGCTGCACTCATAGGCCTGCAACGTCTCGATACCTGACGCATATTCAGAGATGGTGCCGAGCAATTCTGCGTTGTGCTCGCGCGTCCTGGTGTGGGCTCTTACCAAATAGCTCTGGACGACTCGCAGCACGAAAGCCAAGGGCATTGCAACGACGAAGGCCACGAGTGCGAGCACCCAGTTGTAGGCGACCATCACTCCTGCCACCATCAGCATCAATGTTCCGTCGAGGAGGAAAGCCAACGCTCCCCAGGAAAAAAACATCTGTAATGTCTCGATGTCGCTGGTGACACGACTCACGAGAGCTCCTCGCCGCTCTTCGTTGTGATCGGACAGTGACAAATGATGGATGTGATCAAACAATGTCACTCGCAACAAGAAAAGACCTTGTTCGGCACGTCGACCGAGCCGGTACACCGCCGTGCGCAGGCACCAGCCTGTGACCAACACCAGGACAACTCCGATGACGACAAGCCGTGCCACATAACCGACGTCAACGGCTCCCTCTTTCAGCCCATGGTCGATGGCCAGTTGGAGAAGTATCGGCACCACGACCCGTGCTCCAGCGCCGATGAACGCCAGCAGGAACGTGAGCAAGAAACCTTGGCGCAGCACAGGCGCAATGTCGACACCCCGGCCGATGACGCCAATCGCACCTCTGTGTGACTCTGGTTCGCTCATACTTCACCTCGACGAGCCACTGCAAACGCTTCCATGAGGTTGCGGTATGTCTCGTTGCGAGACAACAACTCATCGTTCGTGCCCCAACCAGCGACACGTCCACCTTCGAGATACACAACCACATCTGCCAGCGCAATCGTCGACGGTCGAGAAGCCACCACGAGGACTGACTGCACAAGGTCGGTCACAGACAGCGCCTCGATAACTCGCTGCTCAGTGTCTGGATCAAGCGCAGACGTGGTGTCGTCTAGGAGCAGGACACGGGGTCGACCTGCCAAGGCGCGGGCAAGAGCGAGACGCTGTCGCTGACCACCACTCAAGCTC
>SXWG01000166.1 GCA_005789925.1 Actinomycetota bacterium
CGACCGGAACAGCGGCTGCACCGGTGACGGCAAGTCGGAGGCTCGAGAGATCGAAGTTGTCACGCTCTGGGTGGTTGAGTATCGACAGGAACAACGTCGGTGGTCCGGGAAGCATCGACACCTTCTCAGTGGAAATACGACGCAATGCTGTCGGCACGTCGAACACCACCTCAGGAATGATCGTCGCTCCGCGGATGAGGCAACCAAGAATGCCGCCCTTGTATCCGAACGTGTGGAAGAACGGATTGACGAGGAGAAAGCGGTCGCCTCTGATGACGCCGACGGTCTGTGACCAGTCGTCGAAGACGCGGATGTTCTGTGCGTGGTTCGTCATCACACCCTTCGGACGTCCGGTGGTGCCGCTCGTGAAGAAGATGTCGGAGAGGTCGTCGGGTGAGAGCGAGTCGATGCGAGCATCGACTTCAGAATCTGGGATGTCTTTTCCGAGGTCGAGGAACCGTTGCCAGTCGATCGTGCCGTCTGGTGCGTCGCCACGCATGACGATGATGCGCTCGACGGACGGCGTTGGTGTGTCTGCCGCACGCAACCAGGTCACGTAGTCATTGCCGAGGAATCCGTTCACGCACAGCAATATGCGCGCACGGCTACGCGACAAGATGTACGCAGCCTCTTCGCCTTTGAACCTCGTGTTGAGCGGTACGAGCACGCCGCCGACCGTGACGGCACCGAGTGCAGCGATGACCCACTCCCAGATGTTCGGTGCCCAGATCGACACACGGTCACCTTTCTGGATTCCGCATGCGATGTATGAGCGTGCAGCCTTGCGGACAACGTCGTTCAACTGCGGATATGTCAGTCGCTTCTCGTTGTCGACGACAGCTTCAAGATCGGCAAAGCGCGTGGCATTCTGCCGAACCAGGTTGGCGATGGTGCCAACTTCAAGGTCGGCGCGCATCAGGACAGGTGCGTGATTCCGAGCATCTTGATGGCGTTGCCGCGCAACACCTTGTAGACGATCTCATCGGGGAGATCGGCAGTTTGTTCTTCAGCGATTTTCGCGGTGTGTGGCCACGTACTGTCTGAGTGCGGGTAGTCACTCTCGTACGTGACGTTGTCGACCCCGATCGACTCGATGTTCTTCAAGCCAAACGCGTCGTCGAAGAAGCAACCGTAGATGTGCTTGCGGAACAGATCACTCGGTGGCTCGAGCACTTTGTCAGCGACGCCACCCCATCCGCGATTCTCACGCCACACTGTGTCGGCACGCTCGAGGATGTATGGAATCCAGCCGATTTGCCCTTCGCTGTAGGCGAGTTTCAGGTTCGGAAATTGGTTGAACTTGCCGCACATGAGCCAGTCGACCATCGAGAAGCAGCAGTTGGCAAATGTGAGTGTCGATCCCACTGCGGCGGGTGCATCGGGAGACGTCGACGGCATTTTCGAACCGGAACCGATGTGCATATTGATGACGGTTCCCGTCTCGTTGCACGCATCGAAGAACGGATCCCAGTAGCCATCGGCATCGTGGATACTTGGCAATCCGAGGTTCGGCGGAATTTCAGAGAAACACACCGCTCTGCAACCACGTGCAGCGTTGCGCCGAATCTCGGCAGCAGCAGCGACGGGATCCCACAACGGGACGACGGTGAGTGGAATGAGGCGGCCGCCAGATGACGCACACCAGTCGTCGATCATCCAGTCGTTGTAGGCCTTCACGCATTCGAGTGCGAGGTCTTTGTCGTGGGCTTCCTGGAACGTCTGTCCGCAGAAGCGTGGGAATGTGGGAAAGCACAACGATGCTTCAATGCCTGAGATGTCCATGTCGTCAAGTCGATCCTTGACGAGGTACGAGCCGGGGCGCATCTCTTCGTAGGTGATGCCTTTCAATGTCACCTGATCACGGTCAAAACCTACTGCTGTGTCGAGGCGCGTGAGCGGACGGCGGAGGTCTTCGTAAAACCACCAGTCGACCGGTTCACCAGGGTCGCTCGGGTCGCCGGGAATCGCAGTGAACTTGCCACCGATGAACGTCATCTCCTTGACCGGCGCGCGAACGATGCGAGGCGCTTCAGAAAGGAACTTCCTGGACACTCGATCAGTCCAGACATGTGGTGGTTCGATGACGTGGTCATCGACGGAGATGATTTTTGGAAGCTCGCGCATCTCCGGCACTGTAGCACTCGTTTCTGACGGTCCGTCAGAATCCACTTGACAATGGACCTAGAGACGATTTGGCGGTCCATGGATGTGGTCCGGTTGCCCGACGATGCCTCATTGCATTCGCCTTTTGGCTCACCTGTCGCCATCGGGGAAGATGAGAGGCAGCTTGAATATGAGATTCAGCGGTCATCGAGGACAACAGGGGGAACTCATGGCAGGTCGGCAGCACTACGAATCGGTGTCGTTCGAAGTCGAGGGGGCAGTCGCCATCGTCACGTTGAACCGGCCCGAGGCGCACAATTCCATCAGCGAAACTGTCGTTTCCGAAATCAGCGACATCTGGGCTCGTCTGCGCATGGATGATTCGGTGCGCGCCATCGTGCTCACTGCTGCCGGAGAGAAGGCGTTCTGCACGGGCATCGACAGGTCGTGGTCGCCGCCGCAACCCAACAGTCCAGTTGCAATCAATGACCCTCTCATGAAGCTCGGGCCGAAGACCGCGGACCTGTGGAAGCCGGTTGTTGCAGCAGTGAACGGCATGGCGTGTGGTGGTGCGTTCTACTTCCTCGGTGAGAGTGACACGATCGTTGCTGCTGATCATGCGACTTTCTTTGATCCGCACACCACCTACGGTCTCGCCGCGTGTTTCGAACCGATCTTGTTGTATGGGCAGATGCCATTCGGTGAGTTGTGTCGCATCGCTCTGATGGGTAACTACGAACGAATGACAGCGCAACGTGCTCACCAGATCGGTTTCGTGCAAGATGTCGTGCCGGCAGCTTCGTTGCTTGACACCGCAAAGCGCATCGCGAGCGATCTCGCGTCAATGCCGGCATCTGCCGTTCAGGCAACCTTGCGAGCGTTGTGGGCAGCGCGTGAGATGGGTCGCGCACAAGCAGTGTCCTTGGCACCGCACCTGGTGAGCCTTGGTAACCGACCCGAGGCAATCGAAGAAGGATTACAGATGTTCCGCAGTGGCAAGCGCATCGAGTGGCGGGCACGCTGACATGGTGCTCGCAGCTGATGCATTCAGACTCGATGGCAAATTCGCCATTGTCACCGGTGCCGCCAAGGGTCTGGGCGAAGCCATCGCACTCGCGTATGCCAACTATGGAGCTGACCTCGCGATCTGTGATCGCGACGAGGAGAACATGGAGCGTGTTGCTGCCGAAATACGCGCAATGGGTCGCACCTGCACCACATCGGCGTTGGATGTCCGCGACACTGCGGCCGTCGACGCGTGGGTCGGCTCGCTGGCGGACATCGACATTCTCGTCAACAACGCTGGCGGAACGTTCTATGCGTGGTTCATGGACGTGAATGACAAGGGTCAACGATCCGTCATCGATGAGAACTTCACGAGCGTGACAAATTTCGTCCGCGCTTGTGTGCCGAAAATGCG
>SXWG01000011.1 GCA_005789925.1 Actinomycetota bacterium
ACCACGACCACGACCATCGCAACCACGACAACTGTCGCTCCGCCTGATGTGCCTGTGTCGGCGAGTCTGACTGCAGGAAATGCCTTGTTGAAGGTGTCCTGGGTGCCTGCCACGACCGCTACAACGGACTACTCATATGTGGTGACGTTGGCCGAGAACGGAAAGTCGTGCACTACCACGACAACCTCGTGCACTTTCACCGGTCTGAAGAATGGCAATGCCGTGACGCCGAAGATCGAGACATTCAAGGGCACCACCAAGTCGACGACAGTTGTTCAGCTCGCGAAGACGGTCATCGGAATCACCATCCGGGCGAATGCGATGAAGGTGAAGGCCACGGCCGCATTGACGAAATTCGTGTCCAGCGTGTCACGAGGTGTGCGGACCTACAAGGTCACCTCCGGCAAGTGTCGTATCTCGCGCTCGTCCTTGGTGGCCCCGTCGACCACCGCTACATGTGTCGTGCGGGTGACGATTGCGCAGTACAAGACGTTCCCGAAGATGGCCACGTCTTTCACTGTGACGTTGCTTCGCTGATTCTCTGCGAGACTTGCGCCGTGAGTCGTACACGCGCATCCATCGCCCTCATTGTCATTTCCTTAGTCGCAGCCGTAACTGCCTGTGGTGGGGGAGGCGAGCGTGGCAAGGCCACGTTCACCATCACTCCTGGTTGGGAGCAAGTTCTCGTCACTGAAGCAACCCCGGGTGACTCGCTGTCGCTTGTCGCTGACGGAAGTGAGGGCCCACTTCAACCCGCGGTCGTCGATGCAGAGGGTGTGGCGCTTTTCCGGCGGGTTGATGCGGGCTCGTACACGGTCCTGGCAGACGGTTCGACGAAGTCGCAATCCGATGCCATCCTGGTGAAAGACGAGAGTGAAACTCCCGACGCGTCGTTTTATTCGTCGCAAGAATTGAAGGCGCCCGGATTTGGTTACGTGACGACGCGCGATGGTACGACGTTGTCAATAAACGTGTCTCTTCCAGGTCCGGTGTCTGCTGGACCGTATCCGACCGTCGTCGAGTACTCCGGGTACAGCCCGAGCAATCCGTCCGACACGACCTCTGGCCAGTTGTACAACTCGTTGGGATACGCATATGTCGGCGCCAACATGCGCGGCACCGGTTGCTCTGGTGGTTCGTTCCGATTCTTCGAGCTCATGCAGCGCCTCGATGCGTACGACCTCATCGAAGCCGTGGCAGCCCAACCGTGGGTGAAGTTCAACAAGGTCGGCATGGTCGGTGTGTCGTATCCGGGCATTAGTCAGTTGTTTGCTGCATCGACACAGCCACCGAACCTTGCGGCCATTACGCCATTGTCGGTGCTCGATGACTCGTATCGTGCCACGTTGTACCCAGGTGGAATTTTGAACACCGGGTTTGCGGTGAAGTGGACCAGTGAGCGTGTCGAGCAATCCAAACCACTCGGTCAAGGCTGGGAGCAGAAGCAAATCGACACTGGTGACACCGTGTGTGCGGACAACCAGAAGATCCGTGGGCAGAATCCCGATCTTTTGAAAGAGATTGAGGACAATCCGTACTACTCAGAGGAGCTCGGCGCCGAGATCAACCCGCGCGAGTTCGTCGGACGCATCAATGTGCCAGTGTTCATCGCTGGTGCCTGGCAAGACGAACAAACTGGCGGTCGATTCGCGACAATGCTCGACCAATTCACTTCGTCGCCGCACGTGTATGCGTATCTGACGAATGGCCTGCACACCGAGTCGCTCATCAGCACCGGCATCTTGCCGCGTATGTCCGAGTTCCTCGACTTGTATGTCGCTCGCAAAGTGCCGTCGTTGACCCAGACGAAGATCACATCTGCCTTGGTCGCCGCTGCAATCGTCGGCGTGCCGGGCGCAGATCTCGGTGATGATCGTTTCAAGGGCATGTCGTACGAAGAAGCACTCGCTGCGTATGAATCGGGCCCGAAAGTTAATGTGCTGTTCGAAGAGGGTGCTGCAGACGGAGTCGCGCCTGGTGCCGCGTCGCCACGGTGGATCAGTTCGTTCGACTCATGGCCGATTCCCGGTGCGAAGGCACTGCGACTGTACGCAGCCGAAGGTGGTCGACTGAGCTCGACCGAGCCGACTGTGACGGAGGGGAGTGATGATTATCGTGCGGACCCAACGTCGACCGATGACACATACCTCGCAGGAGAACGAAGTGACATCTGGAAGGCAAGCGTGAAGTGGGAGTGGGATGTGAACGCACCCGGAACTGCTGCTGTGTACACGACAGATGCACTTCTCGAAGACACGGTCGTGATCGGCAGTTCGTCTGCCGATGTCTGGATCAGCAGCACTGCACCAGACACCGATCTCGAGGTGACGGTGTCAGAAGTGCGACCAGATGGCAACGAGGTCTATGTGCAGAGCGGCTGGTTGCGCGCATCTCATCGAGCAGTCGATGAGACAGCGAGCACTGAATTGTTGCCGGTGCATCGTCACCTGGAATCTGAAGCACAAAAGCTCGAACCAGGTGTGGTTGAGCTTGCGCGCGTCGAGATCTTCCCGATGGCGCACGCGTTCCGTAAGGGGTCGAAGATCCGCGTGTCGATCGATGCGCCCGGTGGCAATCGCGCTGAGTGGGTGTTCCGCACGATCGCAAACGGCGAAACCGTGTCTGTCGCGCGAAATGCGGTGCACCCGACATCGTTCGTGTTCCCAGTGGTCTCTGGTGTCGACGTCCCGCCGTCATTGCCGACGTGTTCGTTGCGTGGCCAACCCTGTCGCACGGGGTCTTGACCTGAGCTGAGTGGGCGCTCGCAAAAAGTGTCCACTTCCACCGGGGTGACGACTCCTCAGGTGCGGTGAAGAAACATGCAAATGCGTGTCCCGTAGCATCGGAGGTCGCATGGAAAATCAGTCTTTTGTGGGGGCGCTGCGCGCCGGCGACCCCAAGGGACTGGCCGCGTTCTATGACGAATACGCGGACAAGTTGTACGACTTCGCGCGACGTCAGTTGCGTGACTCGGCATTGGCCGCCGACGTGGTGCACGACACGGTGCTCATCGTGAACTCGCGAATCTCGCAGTTGCGCGACGACAACAAATTCCGAGCATGGGTCTACGCCATCGCCCGCAACGAAGTGCGTGCCAAGGCGCGGGCTCGATCACGGGCTGTGCCCACTGTCGACATTCCTGAGGCCACGTCTGATCCTGATTTCGCAGGTGACTTTGATCGGCGTGAACTTGCTCGTGTCGTCGACGAAGCAGCAGCTGGCCTCACTGAACGCGAGTTGGAGGTGTTCCATCTTTTTGCTCGTCAAGGCTTGAGTGGTGAGGAGATTGCGACCGCGTTGGATGTGTCACTCGCGAACGCTCACAAGTTGGTGCAACGTGTCCGTGAGCGCATCAGTCGTTCAGCAGGTGCGCTGCTCGTGGCCCGTCAGGGCAGCCGTGAGTGTGCCGAGCTCGCTGATGTGCTGTCGGAGTGGGATGGAAAATTCACACCACTGTGGCGCAAGCGCATCGCGCGCCACGTCGACGACTGTGCAGAGTGTGAGAAGAAACGGGCCGTGCTGCTCGCCCCAGGCGGAGCAGTGCTCGCCGCACCGTTCTTGCTCGCGCCATCGACCATTCGCGAAAGAGTTCTTGCTTCGGCTGCGCGTGGTGCCGTCGTTCAACCATCGGCCGCAACTCGTGGTCGACTGTTCAGCAACAAGAAGGTGGCTGTGGGGTCCGCCGCAGCGGTGGTGTTCGTCGTTGGTGCGGTGTTGACGGTCGGTGCCAACCGCACTGTCGCTCCGTCGGTCGAGGTGTCGCCAGTTGAGAGTGTCGCAGCGACGGTTGACTCGACGACTGTCTCGGTAGCCGGCACCACCACGACAATCGCAGCGACGCCGACGACTGAATCGCAAGTCACCAATGTGACTCGCCCGCCTGCGACGACAGTGGTGAACACCCAACCGCCACGCACGACGGTGGCGGCGACGGCACCGGTCGTCGCACCAGTGACGACGACTGCTCCTGCCTCGAGCGCACCTGTCAACTCCACTGCATCTGGCGTCGCACAGCAGGCCCAAGTTCCTGCCACCAGCACCACGACGACGCTCGCCACTGCACCAGCAGTGAAAGTGACGTTGCCGACGGTGAACACAAAGCCCGCCTTTGTCACGACCACGGTGGCCACGAACGCACCGCCGGTGATCACCCAGTACTCGTGCAAGTGGGATGGTAAGGGATACTTCGTGACGCTCGATGTGGTCGACCCGAACGGTGACGCGATTCTGAAGAACTCGGTACGAAAGAGCAATTCGAATCCGGTGTTCGCGGTCGACGCGTCGAAGACCGGTTCCACCAGCCGCTACTTCGGCACGGTAGTGACGACATCGCCCAAGGTGACAGTCACGTACTACGCCAAAGACACCAAGGGCGCACAGGGTTCGCTCACTCGGGTGTTGTCATCATCAGCCTGCGCGTGACGGATCTCTCGCCGCGGTGTGGCGAGTACCCCACGAGAAAGTGTCCAGTTTTCCTGTCTTCATGACTCTGTACGTCTGACGGCGGGCGGACGCCTGCCGGGGAAGGCAGAAGGACAATGAAGACACGCACACTCGTCGCTGGAGCGTTGCTCGCCATGGTGGCGACGACATTCGTAACGACCTCGCAGGCGCAGGCAAGTGACGCATCGTCACTCACCTCGACCATCGGGGCAGTGGCGGCCGGACAACAGCACAGCTGTGCGGTGACGGCCGAACGCACTGTGAAGTGTTGGGGTGACAACACGTTCGGGCAATTGGGAACAGGTGATTTTGAGTCGTCATTGTCGGCGCGTCAGGTGATGGGCGTCAGCAACGTGACTCAGGTGGTGGCCGCGATGCGGCATACCTGTGCGCTGAATAACACCGGTGACGTGTGGTGTTGGGGTGACAATGGTTTTGGACAATTAGGCACTGGTGGGCGTTCATCGACGACGCCGACTCCTATCACCGCATTGTCGTCGGTAACGCAGATCACCGCGCGTGACTTCACCACCTGCGCACTCACGACATCTGGTGAGTTGTTCTGCTGGGGTCGCAACGCCGAGGGGGAACTGGGCGTGGGTGACCGCGTCGCGCGATACGAACCAAAACAAGTCGCGTTCCCCGCTGGTGGTCGCATTGCACAGGTGTCGGCCGGTGCGCGTCACACGTGCGCGGTGAGCACGGTGGGTGAGTTGTGGTGTTGGGGTGCTGCAACCGGCAGTCGCCTCGGGGTGTTCGACGGCGTACGCACGGTGACACCACTCAAGATCACAGCAGACGTCGGCACCACCAAGCTCGTCTCAGTCGCCGCCGGTTGGGCAGCGACCTGCACACTCAACATCGCAGGTGACGCATATTGCTTCGGCACCAATTCCTACGGTGGGCTCGGTGACGGTCGTTTCAGCGAGACCTCGGTTCCGACGCCAGTGGTGATGCCACGAGGCGTCACCGTGCGCGGACCCATCGACATGAGTGAACACTTCTGCATGATCGGTAGCGACGACAAGGCGTACTGCTTTGGTCGTAACGATGTGCGTCAGGCGGCTGCTGTCGACCAGATGTCGGTGATGTGGGCGACGGCTATCAACACTTCGATCGCAGGAAGTGCAGGCATCGGTGACGGTGTTCAGACGATTTCTGTCGGCACCATTCACACGTGTGCGATGTTGCGCTCTGGTTCAGTCACGTGTTGGGGTTCGAACGATGCGGGGCAACTCGGGGATGGCAACTCGTCTCCCGCACAACCTCCGGTGCGTGCCCTCGACGTGGTGGGTGCTCAGCAACTTCCACCTCAAGCACCGTCGCGACCCACACCAGTCATTGACGAACCGATGCCCGTGCCGTCGTCGCCGGTTGTCGAGGTTCCGTTGTCAACGCCTGCAGCCGAGTCTGTGAGTTCGCCAATTGCGGTGTCGGAGCAGTCAGCAATGTCCCCAGCTGGAGTCCCCGAGAGCATTCCTAGTGCTGCACCAAAAATGTCCGCGCCGGCACCGAAAGTCCTGCGTCTGCGCGTCGGCGGATTCCTTGCCGGTCGCGACATCGCACGTCGCGTGGGTTTCCCCTACCAAGGCCCGCGCATCACATCAGCGTCAATGCTGGTTCCGAAAGGTCAGCGCGCTTGTATGACGGTGGCGTACGCAATCAAAGGTCTACGCGCCGGTTCTTGCAAGGTCACGTTGTTGTCAGTTGCTCGGAATGGATCGCGCACCACGCAACAGGTGGTGGTGAAGGTGGTGAGAGTCGGCTCGGCGCGCTGAGCACTCAGTTGCCGGGGGCCGGATCGACGTCGCGCGTTTCGGTGAAATCGAACGACAATCGCCGTTCGGCAAAGAACCAACGTCCGTCACGACGCACATAGCGGTCGTGATAGCGAAT
>SXWG01000167.1 GCA_005789925.1 Actinomycetota bacterium
AATCGTGTGCGAATGATCGTGGCGAGCTTCTTGGTCAAGGACCTTCACGTGCCGTGGCAGTGGGGCGCCGCATTCTTCATGCGCCATCTCGTCGACGGTGACATCGCGTCCAACAATCACGGTTGGCAGTGGACTGCAGGCACTGGCACCGATGCGGCACCGTATTTTCGAGTTTTCAATCCGACTGGTCAGAGCGAAAAGTTCGACCCACACGGTGCATATCTGCGTACGTGGTTGCCCGAGATCGCCGATCTCGACGACGACCACATCCACGCTCCGTGGACTCTCGGTCTGCATGCGCCAGCGTCGTTTCCGGGCCCCATCGTCGATCATGCGGTCGAGCGGGAAGAGGCATTGGCCAGATACAAGAAGGTGTCGGGCAAGTAAACTTTGATGCATCATGCTTGACGACCGCAAGACGAAAATCCTGCGCGCCGTGGTGCAGGAATACATCTCCACTGGCCAACCAGTCGGCTCTGGGCACGTGGCGAAGTTGCCTGGCGTGCAAGTGTCGTCGGCGACCGTGCGCAACGAGATGGCCGTTCTCGAGCAAGAGGGGTATCTCGCTCAGCCGCACACGTCTGCGGGGCGCATACCGACCGACAAGGGCTACCGGTTGTTCGTCGATGCGCTCGCTCCTGACGGATCGCTCGACAAGGCGGCCACCGTGCAGGTGGGGGAATTTTTCCAAGCTAGTCACGGTCGTCTCGAAGAGCTCTTGCGACAGACATCTCATCTGCTCGCGGACATCACTCATCACACCGCACTTGTCGTTGGCCCGAAGACCGAGGTCACGACTGTTCGCTCCATTCAGGTGGTGCGGCTGTCTTCGCGCACAGCGACGGTGGTCGTTGTCTTTTCGAATGGCACGGTCGAAAACGAGATCATCGCCTTGTCCGAAGAAATCGACGATGCCCATCTCGTGAGGGCCTCTGCGCATCTCGTTGCTGAAATCGTCGGCAAGTCGCTTGCCGACATCCAGTCGGTGTCTCTCACGAACGAAGCACACACTGACATCGTGTGTGCGGTGGCGGTGCAGTCATTGCCGCGCCACGCTGGCGACGAGCCGGTTTTCGTGGGTGGTGCCGCGTCACTTGCTCAGTCGTTCGAAGCAGTCGAAGTCGTGCGCAATGTCCTACAGATCGTCGAGCAGCAATACGTCGTGGTCTCGCTTTTGAAAGACGTGCTCGACCGAGGTCTGTCAGTCGCTATCGGTGCCGAGCACGGAGTCGAACCTCTTGCTGCATGTTCAGTCGTCGTCGCTCCGGTCGTGGCTGACGGTGAAGTGATGGGATCAGTCGGAGTTCTCGGTCCGACGCGGATGAACTACCCGCAAGCGTTGGCCACGGTCGAAGTGGTCGGAGAGCAACTCGGTCGCAGACTCTCTGAAGGTTCGTGAGCATCGACCATGTCCACCGATTTTTATGAACGTCTCGGCGTGTCTCGCTCTGCTGATGCAGACACCATTAAGAAGGCCTACCGACGCAAGGCCCGCGAGTTGCATCCCGATGCCAATCCGAACAACCCTGAAGCCGAGGAGCAGTTCAAACAGGTGACTCGCGCGTACGAGGTCCTGTCCGACCCCGATGCGCGTGCACGGTACGACCGTTTTGGCGAGAGTGGTCTTGGCGGTGTGGGCACCTCTGGTGATCCGTTCGCATCAGGCGGACTCGGTGACATCTTCGATGCTTTCTTCGGTGGTTCGCCATTCGGTGCCAGTGGTCGCTCGCAATCTGGTCCACCACGCGGGCAAGATCTTGAAATAGTCGCTGACATCACACTCGAACAAGCGGTCTTTGGCGGCACCATTCCCATCGACGTCCGCACAGCGGTGCGTTGTGATGAATGCAACGGCACTGGCGCAGGCGGGGGCACTCAACCTGTTTCGTGCAGCGACTGTGGTGGCACTGGTCAGGTGCGCCGAGTGCGTCAAAGTCTGCTCGGACAGATGGTCACCTCTGGTCCGTGCGCCCGGTGCTCTGGCTACGGACAGGTCGTAATGACGCCGTGTTCAGCGTGCAAAGGCGAGGGTCGCTCCGTCACGGTGGTCGATTACACAATCGATGTGCCCGCCGGAGTCGACACCGGATCGACACTGCGTTTGTCTGGTCGTGGCGCCGTCGGACCGCGCGGTGGTTCGTCCGGTGATCTGTATGTGCACATTCGCGTCGCCGACCATCACAGTTTCGAGCGTGATGGCGCAGATCTCGTCTGCAATGTCACGGTGTCCATCGCACAAGCCGCTCTTGGTACACACATCGTGCTCGAGACGCTCGACGGTGCAGAAGACCTCATCGTTCCTGCCGGTACGCAGCACGGACGCCAGTTCGTGTTGCGTGGTCGGGGCGTGCCCGTCCTGAATGGTCGTGGCAGAGGAAATCTGATTGTACGTGTCGTCGTTGATATTCCGACCCGGTTGACAAGCGAAGAAGAACTATTCCTCCGCCAGTACGCCACGTTGCGAGGTGAGGACGTGACACCCGAAGACAAGAGCATTTTTTCTCGAATCAAATCTGCCTTCTCATGACACAAGGGTTCGCATGAATGAGTCATTGAGGAATTCAGCGGCTCACGTGTTCGTCGCTGACCTCAGCGCACCAGAGCTCGACGACGAGACCTTGCATCATCTTCGTGACGTCTTGCGCCTACGTGACAGTGAGACGGTCTCTGTCTGCGACGGTCGTGGTTCGTGGAGGTTGTGCAGATTCGTCGATGGCGGTCGATTGGATGTCGAGTCCGACATCGAGGTGGCTGCGCCGCGTGTGCGGAAAGTATCGATTGCGATGGTCCCGGTGAAGGGTGACCGCACGGAGTGGGCCGCTGAAAAGTTGGCCGAGTTGGGTGTCGACGAGATCATCTTGCTCGCTCCCACTCGTCGCGCAGTGGTGCGGTGGGATGACGACAAGTGGAGGCATCAGGAGGAGCGTTACGGACGAATCGTGCTTGCTGCTGCGCGACAGTCACGCTCTTTGTGGTCGCCGACCCTCCGCATCAAAGTCGACATGTCTGTGCTCGTGAAGCAGGCAGGGGTCGCCGTCGCAGACATCGGTGCGGCCCCGGTCGAAGCTGGTGTCCTGAACACGGTTGTCATCGGCCCCGAAGGGGGTTTTGACCCCGACGAAATCGAGGACACGACCCGCGTCCAATTGGCAGATGGTGTACTCCGCGCCGAAACAGCCGCAATCGTGGCGGCGACCCACTTGGTCGCACACTTGCCGCGCTGAACCGACCACACTGTGTAGCGATATGGCGCATCCCACTGACGACGAACTACTGAAGGACTCACCATTCACTCTGCTGGTGGGAGAGCGGCTGCGGCGCATCAGGCAACAAAAGCGCCTGTCGCTGAGCGAGGTCGAAGCATCGAGCGACAGCGAGTTCAAGGCATCGGTGCTTGGCGCATACGAAAGAGGTGAGCGAGCCATCTCGGTACCTCGGCTCGAGCGTCTTGCACGGTTCTACGGCGTGAGTGTCGAGCAACTGTTGCCGCGCGATACGAACAGTGTCGATTCGTCGACCACTTCGAGCACCGGCAAACTGCGAATCGACGTCGCAAAACTGTCGACCATGCCAGGTCCACAATTCGAGATGCTCGAGCGTTTTCTTCGCATGATCCAAGTGCAGCGTCAGGACTTCAATGGCAAAGTCATCACTGTGCGTGCCCACGACACGCGGGCAATTGCAGTAATGCTCGACGTCGCAGTCGACGCCGTCGGTGAAAAACTGGGTGAACTCGGTCTCGTTTTTGTCCCGCCCGCTGCGACGTGACCAAAGAACACCTCGCTTCGCCGCCGTCCGTCGATTCCTTCGGCGTGTACATCCATGTCCCGTTCTGTCACAAGAAATGTGACTATTGCGCATTCGCCACTTGGGCTGACAAGCACTCGCTCGTCGATGACTACATGGCGGCCCTTCGTGCTGATATCGGTCGGGCCGTCGACCGTGGGTTGCCAATAGTCGACACGGTGTTCGTCGGCGGAGGAACGCCGACAATCGTCGACGCCGACGCGCTCGCTTCGTGCATCGAAGTGCTTCCGTTGGCTCGTGGCGCAGAAGTGACCGTCGAATGCAATCCAGATGATGTGACCCTCACATTGATGCAGCGCTACTCACAAGCAGGCGTGAACCGCATCAGTATGGGAGTTCAATCGATGAGACCCTCGGTGCTGTCTGCGCTTGGCCGCACCCATGACGTCAAGCATGTAAACGAAGCGGTGAAGTCGGTGCGTGCTGCTGGTATCGAAGGGCTGAATCTTGACCTCATCTACGGTGCACACGGAGAGACGCTCGACGATTGGTTGGCGACGCTGCACGAAGCAGTGGAACTGTCACCGACGCACATCTCTGCCTATGCGCTGACTGTCGAAGCAGGAACCCCATTGGCGCTAGATGCCAGCCGACATCCTGACGATGATGATCTTGCGGACAAGTACCTAATCGCTGAAGACGTTCTGACGGCTGCGGGCATGGCGAACTATGAAATTTCCAACTGGTCTGTCCCTGGTTTCGAATGTCGGCACAACATGATCTACTGGAGACAGGGTGACTACGTGGGGTTCGGTTGCGCTGCCCACAGCCATGAAAAGGGACGACGGTGGTGGAACCTTCGCACCCCTGAGAGATACATCCACGCCGTTCATGCTGGCGAATCCACCGAAGCGGCAGGGGAGACTCTTGATGATGGCACTCGCCGGCGTGAACGTCTCGAGTTGCTCTTGCGGATGCGCGATGGAATCGAGGCGCGCCATGTGCCAGTCGCCGACCTGAACGGTTTGGTCGAGGTTCACGACGGCATGGCTCGGCTGACGGTTCAAGGGCGACTTCTGGCAAACGAAGTGAGCCTGAAAATAATCCCCTGATAGCCTTAGTAGTCCCTAGTTAGGGCGCGTAGCTCAGTTGGTTAGAGCGCCACCATGACACGGTGGAGGTCCCGGGTTCGAGTCCCGTCGTGCCCACCACATGGCGGTCGTGCTGGCACTCCTCACTGCCGTTGTCTACGGGTCGGCCGATTTCCTCGGGGGGAAAGCCACGCGGCACGTCACTGCGATCGGTGTCACTCTTGTCGGTCAGTTCTTCGGTATCGCTGTCCTTGGCATCGCAACATTCATGGCCGACACGCCGGTCCCGCCGGCTGGCGATTGGGCATGGAGCGCGCTTGCTGGAGTGCTCGGCTCGAGCGGACTCGTTGTGTTCTACAAGGCGATGAGCTCGGGTCACATGACCGTCGCGGCACCGACCGCAGCAGTGATGGGGGCCGTGGTGCCGATCATCGCCGGATTACTGATGGGTGAGCGACCAAGTGCAGCGACGCTCATCGCCATGCCGGTCGCCGTGGCCGCGATTGCCCTCATCAGTGACATCTTGGGTCCGGGTCACCACCGGGCGCCAGCGCGAACTGTCGCACTCGCGGTGCTCGGTGGAGCGCTTTTTGGTTTTGTGTTTGTTGCTTTGCATCAGACGACGTCTGACAGTGGCGTGTGGCCCGTGTTCATCATGCGCATGACGTCAAGTCCATATCTCGCGGTCTTGTTCTTCGTCACGCGTTCGAGTGTCAAGGGAGTGCGTGCGCACATCGCGTCGACCGTTGGCTCGGGATTGCTCGACAGCATCGCGAACTGGCTCTATGTGTTGGCAGTGCGTGAGGGCCTGCTGTCAGTCGTGTCGGTGATCGTGTCGCTTTATCCCGGCACCACCATGATGTTGGCGGTCGGCGTCAACCATGAGCGCGTGCATCGCTCGCAAGTCTTTGGAGTCGCGTTGGCCGCAGTCGCGGTCTGTGTCATAGCGCTCAACTGAACGACGGGGCAGGCTATAGTCAATGTGTGGAGTCGCTTGTGATGGCAGCCGCAATCGTCATGTTGGCGATCATGACGCTCGGAGTTTTTTCGCTCATCGTTGCCCTGCGTTCACCCAAACGACAATCAACGAAAATTGTCGCGACCATCGTCGGCTCGTTCACGGTCGTTGCAGGCGGGTGGCTGATGCTGCTCGAAGTCGGAAGAGGTGCCCGATTGATCGGCATGATCGTCGCCGCGACAGGTGTGTTGGCACTGTTGCGTATGTGGCGAAGATGAGGCGCAAATCATCGGCGACGTTCAGTCCGTTCGTCGTTCCGCCTCCGGCACCGATCGCCCAACCAGACACTGCGACGGTGGCGTTTGGTCAAGTGGCAAGCGTGAATCCTCTCGCCAACGACCTTCCTGGGACACCGCCGTCGTCATGGAGTCTCCACCTGTGCTCCCAGCAACCGGTGGGACAATGACAGCCACTTGGTTGGCGCTACTGCTGCTGCTTGTGGGTGTGGTGGTCAGCGTTTTTTCGAAGCGTCGACGACAGCTTCCGATTCACGACTAGCTGAGCGGAAGATGCCTTTGCTCATGAGCGAGGGCTCTGCCTTGCGACGCAGTTCGTAAACGCGTGCTCGTGCTTCGTGCACGTCAGGGTCGTCTGGTGCCGCCCATCCGGCGAAGTCCGCGAGATGGCACGCGAGGCGAAGGTTTCCCGTCTCTGCAAGCTCGACCGCGCGAGCAATGAGTACGTCTGCACCACCTGCAAGATGTGCGATCTCTGCCCCGACTTCATGGTCGCGCGAAGGCTTCAGGCGCGAAGCCGCGCCGTCCCACCAGCCGCCGAATTGACGCCAGATGTTGCGCACGACGAATTCTGGTTCGTCATAGAACGGCCGCATGTAGGGCTTTCGAAGCGTCGCGTCGGGCACTTTGACCGTGTGCACGATGTCGACGAGGTTCGCTCCCTGGTTCATCAGCGTGACTGTCTCGTCGACAAGTTTCTCGAGTGCAGAGGCAATGTCATCGAGAACCATGGCGATGCGTTCTTTGCCCTCGATGGGAAGTCCGTGCGCAGGGAGCAGAAGCTCTGGTTCTCTTGCGATCATCTTGCGCAGAGTTGCCGCCCACTCGACCGGCCAACGCTGCACTTTCTGGGGGTTTCCAGCGTTCGGAAAGTTCCAAATGATGAAGTCGCCGCTAGCCAACCATTTCTTGTTCGGAAACCACGTCCACAGGTGGTCGTCGGTTTCACCCCGCCCATGATGGAACTCAAGTGGCTCATCGCCGATTGTGGTCGCGTGAAAGTCGTCGACAATGTGGGTGGGTCGCACAACGTCCGAGGCGAGAAAGAGTCGAGCATCCTTCTTGTTCGGATGTTCCTTTGTGTCCAGAATCAACATGTCAAGCTCGCCGCGCACGCCACCGAACTGACGCTGGTTGATGAAGCGGTTCCAATCGTTGGTGAATTGATAGCGATCAAATCTGCGTGTCACATGGCGATGGCCGATGATGTGGGGCGAAGGCAGGCCAGATCGCACGTTTGACTCGACGAAAGCTCCACACCCACCGACATGGTCGACGTGACCGTGGGTGTAGACGAGCGCATGAAAGGGATCTTTGCTCCACTTGCGAAGCGCCTCCACCACTTTTGCACCGGTGTTCACCGCACTCGTGTCGAAGCAGACCAGTCCTTCGGCAGATCTCCAGGTGACGACGTGGCTGAATGATTCGACCATCGCTAAGTCGTCAGCAACCTCTGAAAGTTCGTTGGTCACCCTGTTGACTGGTTCGTCGGCAACCCCGGAATCGATGATGCGAGAGCTGAGAGCAAGTAAGTCGGGCATGGATGTCTACTTTGGCAACCCGAGCACACGCTCACCGAGGATGTTGCGCATGATGTTCGACGTGCCGCCCATGACCGTGTAGCCGGGCGTGTAAAGCATGGTCTGGCTGAATTCGTTCCAAATGACGGCTGACGGTCCCATCACTTTCATCGCGAAGTCAGCGACCCGTTGTTCGTGTTCGGTGCAGAAGCATTTGGTCGCGGCAGAAAAACCAGCAGGTGCCTGCCGCAACACCTCACGAATAACGAGAATGCGTCCGACGCGATAGCCAACTTCCAGTGCAGCGATCTCTTGTCGAATGACAGGGTCAGACGTGTCGGCAAGCTCGCGGGCATGCAGGTAGAGCGCGTGGTTCGACACGAGTCGATCGATACCTCCGCGTTCGTGCTCGAGTTGACGCATCGTTTGTTTGAATGCGCCGCCTTGTGCTCCCACCAAGTTCGCTTTCGGCACCTTGACATCTGTGTAGAACACTTCGCAGAAATGCTGATTCATCGTCATGTCGCGAACGGGTCTCACGTCGATTCCGGGAGTGTCCATCGAAAAGATGATTTCGCTGATGCCCGCATGGGGTGGGCCGTCATTGCTCGTGCGACAGATGAGGTAGCAGTAGTCGGCGTGGGCACCGAAGCTCGTCC
>SXWG01000168.1 GCA_005789925.1 Actinomycetota bacterium
GCCATGTCGTGCTGGCCGAAGGTGATGTAGATCTTCGTGCCGCTAATCAGATACGTGCCGTCACTTTGGAGAACTGCCTTCGTGCGAACTGCGCCGACGTCACTTCCGGCGTCGGGCTCGGTGAGATTCATCGTTCCCGTCCACTCACCGCTGATCATTTTCGGCAGATAGGTCATCTTCTGCACCTCGTCACCGTGGTGCAAGATGGCGTCAATGGCACCCTGCGTGAGAAGTGGTGCCATGGTGAGCGCCATGTTCGCCGAGTTCATCATTTCTTGTATCGCGATGTTCACGATCCACGGGAATCCTCCGCCACCGAATCCGGTCTCGAATCCGACTGTCCCCCATCCGGCTTCGACATAGGCCTGGTAGGCCTCTTTGAACCCCGGTGGAGTCGTGACGGTCCCGTCGTCGTTGCGGTGCGAGCCAACTTTGTCGCCGACCACATTCAATGGCGCAAAGGACTCCTCGAAGAATCGCGCGGCTTCGGCCAGCATCTCTGACACCACCGACACGTCGACATCGGCGAATGCGGGCAACTGGGAGATGTCACCGAGGCGACAGAACTCTCTGAGAACGAAGTCGATGTCGCCGAGCGGCGCTTTGTACGCAGTCATTTCACGCGCCGGTGAGTGCTCGCCAGTCCGCTGGCATGCGCGTGCGAACTGTTGCTGGCGTCAGTCGCAAGCTCGCCTCGGGCACGAGGTCGGCAAGCTCGCGGGCCTCTGCGTAGTGATGCAGCGTGTTGTGCACTCCTTCAAAGTGATGCTGGCGAGCTGCGACCAAGTCCGCTGGTGGTGTCGAGTCGAGAAAACCCCATATTGCGAGCGCCAACTCAAGATCAGCCATCACCGGTGCTCGCCCGAACATCGATGCACGACGCAGTGCGATGAGTGAACATCCGCGAAGTGCGTCTTCGATGTCTTCGCCGGCGGTCACGACGACTCGAGCACGCATGTGTTTGGCCAAGGTGAGTACATACCCTTGGTCCGGGCCTTGATAACCCAAGCGAGGTCCACTTGGCTGACGACCGGTGATGTCGGCGGGACGCGACGGATGCCACGTGTCGGGCACATGCTCAGGCGATTCGTACGTACGAACATCTTCGACCGGCGAGACCGGTGCATATCGGGGAGCAGCCATGAACCTGAAGACTAGGCGTGTTGCGCTCAGAGTTCGGTGTCGTGCAACAACCCGTACACGAGCGACTCTTCCAACGCGCGCCACGATGCTTCGATGATGTTCGGCGACACACCAATTGTGGTCCAGGTGCGATCACCGTTCGTCGCGTCGATGAGCACGCGGGTGACAGCACCGGTGGCCGTGGCGCCGTCGAGGATGCGCACTTTGTAGTCCGTCAGATGGATGCGTGCCAAGCGCGGGAAGCGTTCGAGGAGCGCCGCGCGCAATGCTGTGTCGATTGCGTTGACAGGTCCGTTTCCTTCTGACGTGTGGACGTAACGACGATCCCCCACCCACACTTTGACTGTCGCCTCGGTGGTGAATGCTCCACTTGCGGTCTCATCGGTGATGACGCGCATCGACTCGACGCGGAAGAAGTCTTGTGACCAACCGGCGGCACGACGCATCAGCAACTCAAGAGAAGCATCTGCTGCTTCGAAGTGGTATCCCTCGTGCTCGAGGCGCTTCAAGTCGTCGATGACCTGGTTCACAGCCGGACCATCCATTGGCAATCCGAGTTCTTCAGCCTTCATCTGGATGGTCGCGCGCCCGGCCATTTCTGACACGACGAAGCGTGTTCCGTTGCCGACGACCTCAGGGTCGACATGCTCATACGCGTCTTTTGCACGAGCGATCGCCGACACATGCAATCCGGCCTTGTGTGCGAATGCAGAAGAGCCCACGTATGGTGCCTGAGGATTGAGCGGACGATTCAAAACTTCAGCGACGTGGTTACTGACCGATGTGAGACGCGACAGATGACCGTCAGGCAGACACGCATATCCCATCTTCAGCTCGAGATTCGGAATCACCGTGGTGAGATTGGTGTTTCCCGTGCGCTCGCCGAGGCCATTCAGTGTGCCCTGCACGTGACGCACCCCTGCACGCACTGCTGCCATGGAGTTGGCAACCGCACAACCAGTGTCGTCGTGGCAATGGATTCCGAGTGTCGCGTCGGCGCCGACGTGTGCGCGGACGGCTGCGACGATGTCGTGCACTTCGTGTGGCAACGATCCACCGTTCGTGTCACACATGACGAGATGCGTCGCACCGTTCATGACCGCAGCCTCGGCCACTTGCAACGCGAATTCTGGATTGCGCTTGTATCCATCGAAGAAGTGTTCGAGGTCGACGAGCACTCGTCGATTGTTTCCGTGGAGGAACTTCACAGAGTCACCGACCATTGCGACGCCTTCCTCAAGCGTCGTCTGCAACGCCGACGTGACGTGATAGTCCCATGATTTCGCCACGATGCACACAGCCGACGTGTTGGCAGCGAGGAGATTGCGCAAGGTCGCGTCATCGTCGACTTTTCCGCGCGGACGACGCGTCGATCCGAACGCGACGAGCGTCGACGTCGACAGTGTCAGCTCGGTCGCAGCACGAGCGAAGAACTCTTCGTCTTTCGGGTTCGCGCCAGGCCAGCCACCTTCGATGTAATGGACGCCCAAGAAATCGAGCTGCTCGGCAATACGCAACTTGTCTTCCACGGTCGCCGACACACCCTCGACCTGCATGCCGTCGCGGAGGGTGGTATCGAACACTTCGACCATGTCGCCGTTGTGAGTCTCAGTTGTCGTCATATGTCACCTGGATCTTCATTGACCGTCGAACTGCGTTGGGAACGAAAAAACCGCCCCCAAAGGGCGGCTGATTCGCGCACGTCGCAACCGACGTGCGCTACCGAATAATGATGGCGACGAACAGCCCAGCACAGAGGCTCGGAGCAGAGTTCGACGTCACGTAAACAGTCTCGCCCCGCCTGTCCCCGTCGTCAACGCGTCTGGGCAAAAACTGGGGCGATCTGGGGAAAATTCTGTGGAAAACCGCGTCAGACGGCGAGCTCGCACCAGGCCGCGTAGCGGTCCTCGAGGCCCCGAACGACCCGACCGTACATCTCGGCAACGGCCTTTGTGACGGGCCCCGGACACGGGATGGACCGGTCGTCGACCGAGTTGATGGCGCTCACTTCAGCCGCAGTGCCACAGCAGAAGATCTCATCGGCCACATAGAGGTCACTGCGTGCAACGTTGTCGACCACGATGTCGTATCCGAGGTCCCGCGCGATGCGCATGACGCTGTCCTGCGTGATTCCTGCGAGGGCACCTGCCGATGTCGGCGGGGTGACGATGCGACCACCGCGCACGACAAACAGGTTTTCGCCTGTGCATTCACTGACGAGCCCCGCCTGGTTCAACAAGATCGCCTCGTCGTACCCGGCCCTCAAGGCCTCGACTTTTGCGAGCGATGAGTTTGCATAGTTGGCAACCGTCTTCGACGCCGGCGGCAACATGTTGTGGTCGAGCCGAGTCCACGAAGAGATCTTCATGCGCACACCCTTGGTGAGCGCGTCATCGCCGAGATACGCGCCCCAAGGCCAGCATGCAATGGCGACATCGACCTTGCACGGCAGCGTATTGAGACCCATTTCGCCATATCCGTAATACGCGATCGGGCGCACGTAACACGACGACAGACCGGTCGAAGCGACAGTCTCTTTGGTCGCAGCAATCAATTCGTCGACGGAGTACGGAATCTCCATGCCCATGATCTTCGCGCTGTTGTGAAGTCGCTCAATGTGCTCGGTGAGCCTGAAGACTGCAGCACCCTTTGGCGTCTCATACGCGCGAATTCCTTCGAAGACACCCGTACCGTAATGGAGTGTGTGGGTGAGCACGTGCACTTGGGCCTTGTCCCACTCGACGAGTGAGCCGTTCATCCAGATTTTCGGGGTGGGGACCAGTGTGGGCATCGTGTGACCTTTATGAAATGTGTGGAACTGAGAAACGAGTTGGTCGCAGGCTAGTGCTTGTGCAGTCGCGCGGCGATTGCGTTTCCGATGTCGATCGTGGACCCTTGGGCTGGTTCCGTGCACGCTTCACGAATGTGGTTTGCCGCTGCATGTTCACCGAGAAAGTCGCACATGAGTGCCGCAGACAAGATGGCGGCTGTCGGGTTGGCCTTGCCCGTGCCGACGATGTCTGGTGCCGACCCGTGGACCGGTTCGAACATAGACGGCCCTGTGCGAGCCGGGTTCAAATTCGCCGATGACGCGAGACCAATTCCGCCGCTGACGGCACCACCGAGGTCGGTGAGGATGTCGCCGAACAGA
>SXWG01000169.1 GCA_005789925.1 Actinomycetota bacterium
GATAGCGCACTTCGTACCAGCAACTGCCGGCCCACTGCGGCATCACGTTTACTTCACGTCGGTAGTTACGCGGTCCGTCGCCAAGGTCGAGAGTCACGTTGCGCCAATTCTCCACGCGAGCAAGCGGTGGTAAGGGTTCGGTGTCGGCGTCGTCTGGGTCGAGTGCTTGCGGTCGGAAATCGTCGAGCTCGGGCAACATAACGGGAAGTTCGCTCATTGGTACGGCGTGGGCGCGGCCATTGTCGTCGTAGACGATCGGAAATGGCTCGCCCCAATAGCGCTGACGCGAGAACAGCCAATCACGCAACTTGTACGTGACAGTCGGTTCGCCGAGCCCTTTGGCGGCGAGCCAGTCGTTGATGATGCTCTTGGCTTCCGTCATGGTCCGGGCACCGTTGAGTGACACGTCGTCATTCGCAGAGTTCACGTATGTTCCCTCGCCGACGTATGCCCCGGGCCACGTATCGCACGACACGTTCGGTGCGATGCCGTGCTGTTCGAACCACGAGTCGGGCGGCATTTGTGTGGCCACGATCGGCAGATCGAAACGGCGAGCGAAGTCGAAGTCGCGTTGGTCACCAGACGGAACGGCCATGATTGCGCCCGTTCCGTAACCCATGAGCACGTAGTCGGCGATCCAGATGGGGATTGCTGCACCGTTCACTGGGTTCGTGGCGAATGAGCCTGTGAACACACCAGTCTTTTCACGCGTGTCGTCTTGTCGATCGTTGTCTCCGGTGGCTGCAGCCTGCGTGCGGTAGTGCTCAACGAGGTCACGTTGTTCGCTCGTGGTCAGTGCATCGACGAGGGGATGCTCGGGTGACAACACCATGAATGTGGCGCCAAAGAGCGTGTCGGGTCTCGTGGTGAACACTTCGAGATCGCCCGCGGGCGACGCAAAGTGCACTCGGGCGCCTTCACTGCGCCCAATCCAGTTGCGTTGCATCAACTTGATCGGCTCTGGCCAATCGAGTCGGTCGAGGTCGTCGATGAGGCGGTCGGCGTAAGCGGTGATGCGCATCGTCCACTGGCGCATGTTCCGTTTGAACACCGGGTAGTTGCCGATGTCGCTTCGACCGTCAGCGGTGACTTCTTCGTTGGCCAAGATCGTGCCGAGGCCAGGGCACCAGTTCACCGGCGCGTCGGACAAATACACGAGGCGGTGAGAATCGATGACGTCTCCGCGTTCGTCGGCTGTCAGATCAACCCAAGCGCGGCCATCTGCGGTGGTGCGACGTCCACTCTCGCATTCATGCACCAATTCGCTGATCGGGCGAGCACGTTTGGCGTCGGTGTCGAACCATGATCCGTGGATCTGAAGAAAGATCCATTGTGTCCATTTGTAGAAGTCTTCGTCCGTTGTGCACACACTGCGGCGGTCGTCGTGGCCGAGACCGAGTCGACGCAGCTGTCGACGCATGTTCGTGATGTTTGCTTCGGTGTTGGTGCGTGGGTGCACGCCGGTTGCGATGGCGTGTTGTTCCGCAGGCAATCCGAAACTGTCGTAACCCAATGCATGGAGGACGTTGAAGCCCTTCATGCGCTTGTAACGCGAATACACGTCGGTACCGATGTAACCGAGTGGATGTCCGACGTGCAGTCCGGCACCAGAGGGATACGGGAACATGTCAACCACGAACAACTTCGGGCGACCAGCGACCTCGTGTGGTGCGGCGAGCGGCCCAGCGGGGTTCGGTGCCTCGAACGTGCGGTGCTCTTGCCAATAGTCCTGCCACTTGGCCTCGATGCCGGCGGCAAGTGTCGCGGAGTACCGGAATTGCGGCACGCTCGGTGAGGTGGGGGGCTCAGGGGAAGACATGCGGGTCATATCGTACGGCGACGTCGGTACGGTGGAGGTGTGTCGCGTCAGAACTCTCGGTCCCGTTCGCGCCAGCCCAAGGGCGGCTCGTCGCACAGTTACCCACGCACTGCGCGCCTTAGCGAAGTGTTGCGCGAGATCATTGCCGACGAATTGACCCGCATCGACGACGAACGTCTTGAACTCGTCACCATCACGGCCATCGACGTCGATGCCGAGATGAACCGCGCAATCGTCTTCTACGACTCGATGGCGGGCGAGGCGGGTGACGAGGGAATCCTCATCGCGCTTGGTGAACATCGCTCACGCATCCAGTCGTCCATCAACAGGCAGATGCACGCCCGCAAGACACCTGTGCTCACGTTCAAACCCGACGAAGTCATCCGCGCCGCCGAACGCATCGACCGCATCCTCAAGAATCCGAGACCCTTCGAGGACGACGAGAGCTGATCGTGGGTCGTCGCACTCCGCCGACAGTGCACGGTCTCGTCATTCTCGACAAACCTGCCGGCTTCACCAGCCATGACGTCGTCGCACGTCTGCGCAAACATTTCGGTGAGCGTCGCATCGGCCATGCCGGAACGCTCGATCCGAGCGCCACCGGCGTCCTCCTCGTTGGTGTGGGCAACGGAACGCGTCTGATGCGGTTTCTCGAAAAGATGGACAAGTCGTACACGTGCGAAATCGTCTTTGGCGTCACGACATCGACACTCGACGCCGACGGAGACGTCTTGGTCACTAGTGACGCACCAGTTCCTGCAATAGAGGATCTCCGTGCCCTTGTCGCGTCGAATCTGACTGGCGCCATCGAACAAATTCCCCCGATGGTGTCAGCCTTGAAAGTCGACGGAAAACGACTTCATCAACTCGCACGAGAGGGCATCGAAGTGGAGCGTGCCGCTCGGCCGATCACGGTGCATGCTTTTGACACCGAATCGACCGAGGATCCCCGTGTCGTGCGGGCGTCAGTGACCTGCGGGTCAGGCACTTATGTGCGTTCGCTCGGTGCTGATCTCGGAGACCTTGCTGGTTGCGGCGCACACATCAGGAATCTGCGACGAACGTCAATTGGTCCGTTCACACTCAATGATTCGTCGCCACTCGAAGTGCCAGAACTACATGACGTCATCACCGCGGTGCGTGACATGGAACGTGTCACGCTCGACGACGCAGGCATCAACGACGTGCTCTATGGACGCCCGCTTTCTGCGTGGACCGGCGAGGGGCCGTGGGCGATTCTCGACGAGCGGCAACAATTAGTCGCTGTCTACGAGAAGTGGAAGGGTGATCTCGCCAAGCCCGTGGTGGTGTTCGGGGGGCGGTAGGTTTCACCGTCGTGCGGGTCATCACCTCAGTCGCTGACACCCCATTTTCATCCGATTGGTCTGGCGATCGATCAGTCGTCACCATCGGCGTGTATGACGGCGTGCATCGTGGTCACCGTGCCGTCATTGTCCAGGTGCGTGATCGCGCGGCAAAGCTCGGCGCAAAGACAGTCGTCATAACCTTCGACCGCCACCCCGCGAGCGTGGTGCGGCCCGAATCTGCACCACCAGTACTGACGAACATCGAACAGAAACTTGAGTTGCTCTCGAACACGGGCGTTGACGCGACGATGGTGGTTCCATTCGATGAGGACCAATCACACGAGACACCTGTGCATTTCGTTGAACGCGTGCTTGTTGATGCACTTCGTGCCAAGGTGGTCATCGTTGGTGAAGATTTCCGCTTTGGGCACATGAGACAAGGAAACATCACACTCTTACGAGAGATGGGCGAGCGTCACGATTTTGCTGTCGAGCCACTGGCACTCGTTCCGCGTGCTGATGGCATCGATGAGCCGGTGAGTTCCACTGCTATTCGTCGGGCGTTAGCTGGCGGCGAGATCGACACAGCGACACGCATGCTCGGAGCTTTCTATGAAGTACGCGGACGTGTTGTCGATGGAGACAAACGCGGCCGCACCATCGGCTTCCCAACCGCCAATGTCGAAGTACCGCGTCAGATGTGTCTCCCGTCCGACGGCGTGTACGCGGGTCTGTACCGACGTGCCAACGGTGACGAGCACATGTGCGCAATCAATCTAGGGCGGCGACCGACGTTTTACCGCAATGCGGACCATGCATTGCTCGAGGCGTATTTGTTGGACTTCGACGGCGACCTCTACGGCGAAGAGGCGGCGGTCAAGTTCGTGGCGTTCCTGCGTAGTGAGCGTCGTTTCGATTCCGTCGACGACTTGCGTCGTCAGTTGTCACTGGACATCGAACATGCCCGGTCGGCCGTCGTCGGCCGCCGCTGAGCAACGTTCACTCGCCGACAGAAGCGCTGACGCGACCATATGAAGTGGTGCGCTGCGACAGATGACGCCCGAGGGGCGCGACAATCTCGCTGAAGCGGCCCTCTGTCATCGCTTGACCGTGGTTTGCCCCGGCTGCCCGCGAGATGTTTTCGTCCATGAGTGTTCCGCCGAGATCGTTGCAACCCGCTTGCAAAAGTTGTGCTGCACCGTGTGTTCCGATCTTCACCCAGCTCACCTGCACGTTGTCGATGAGTCCGTCATAGGCGATTCGGCCGATGGCGTGCATCAACACGGTCTCGCGGAACGTGGGTCCACGGCGGGCGCGCTTCTGCAGATAGATGGGCGACGCCATGTGCACGAACGGAAGTGGGATGAATTCAGTGAAACCACCCGTTTCCTTCTGAAGGTCTCGCGTACGAACGATGTGACGCGCCCACGAACGAGGTGACTCGACACTGCCGTACATGATGGTGATGTTCGAGCCCAGTCCGATCGAATGTGCTTGCCGATGGCATTCGAGCCATTCCTCGGTGTCGACTTTGTCGGGGCACAAGATCGCACGCACGTCATCGTCGAGGATCTCTGCTGCTGTGCCCGGCAGGCTCGCAAGACCGACCTCTTTTAGTCGAAGGAGATAGTCACGCAGAGACTCACCGTTGCGACGTGCCCCTTCAGTCACCTCTAGAGCGGTGAATCCGTGCACGTGCATGTCGGGAACCGCAGACTTCACAGCGCGTGTGACGTCGATGTAGTAGTCACCGTCGAAGTCAGGGTGAATGCCACCTTGAAGTGTGACTTCCGTGGCGCCCATCTCCCATGCTTCGACTGCTCGCTGTGCGATGTCGTCAAGAGTCAACAGGTAGGGCGTTCCGCGCAGATTGAGACTGAGTGGACCCTTGGAGAATCCGCAGAACTTGCACTTGTATGTGCAGACGTTCGTGTAGTTGATGTTCCGGTTGTGCACCCACGTGACGACGTCGCCAACAGCGCGGCGACGCAGGTCGTCGGCGTACGCGGCGATGGTGGTCACTTCAGCTCCGCGTGCGGCAAAGAGTGCAACGAGTCCGTCTTCGTCGACCTCGTTGCCCTGTTGATGTGCATCGAGCACATCGGTGACTGCGCCACGCACCATGCGTCGTGGCGCAGGGATTAGTGTCGGAGGCTTCACGTTCGAGCCGCTGTACCACTGCGTCGATTTGTGTCCGACCAGCACGACCTCGGCGCCGTCATGGACGACATCGGCTGCTGTCACCTTCTCTGGCCACAGCGCACCAGGGTCATCTCGCCCCAATCCTTCTGCATCACTTCGATCGAGAACTGGGAAGTGCAACGTCGTGTCGAGCCATGTCGCGGGCTTCGTCGC